>NZ_DASZBY010000029.1:0-2616 GCF_035943795.1 Aliidongia sp.
GGCAGCACACCATGCAAAATGACAAATGACGGCAGGCCCGCTATCATCGACAACAACCGAACATGGTAGAATGAAGACCGGATGAGCATGCGGGGAGACGTTCGATAGGCCGCCATCCGCTACTATTAGTCGAGGACAACCCTACGATCGCGCGGGTGTACCTCGAATATCTACGGCGGGGGCCGTATGAAACGCTGCATTGCGAGACCGGTGGTGCGGCGCTGGCGGCATTGGGCGAGCGATCCTTTGCCGCCGTCCTGCTCGACATCGAGCTGCCGGACATCTCGGGCATGGAAATCCTGAAATGGATCACACAGCGCCGGCTCAATACCGCGGTGGTCGTCATCACCGCCCATGGCTCGATCAACGTCGCGGTCGAGGCGATGCGCGAAGGCGCTTCCGATTTCCTGGTGAAGCCGTTCGCGCCCGAGCGGCTGTTCGTGACGCTCGACAATGCGCTGGAGCGGGCGAACCTGCGCCGCATCGTCGATACGCTCGACACGCCCGACGACGACGACCGGTTTTGCGGCTTCGTCGGCACGTCGCTCGCCATGCGCGGCGTCTATCGCATCATCGATATCGCGGCCCAGTCCAAGGCGCCCGTCTTCATCACCGGCGAGAGCGGGACCGGCAAGGAACTGGCCGCCGAGGCCGTTCACCGGCGCAGCCCGCGCCGGGACAAGCCGTTCATCGCGCTCAACTGTGCCGCCTTTCCCAAGGATCTGATCGAAAGCGAGATCTTCGGCCACGTGAAGGGCGCGTTCACCGGCGCCGTCGCCGAGCGCGAGGGTGCCGGCAGCCGGGCCAACGGCGGGACCCTGTTCTTCGACGAGATCTGCGAGATGGATATCGGGCTGCAGGCGAAGCTGCTGCGCTTCATCCAGACCGGTACCTTCCAGAAGGTGGGCGGCACCCAGACCGAGAAGGTCGACGTCCGTTTCGTCTCCGCAACCAACCGCGACCCCTTGAAGGCGGTCGAGGCGGGCCGGTTCCGCGAGGATCTGTATTACCGGCTCTACGTCATGCCGCTGGCCTTGCCCGCAATGCGCGAGCGGGAGGATGACGTGCTGCTGATCGCGCGCCGTTTCCTCGCCGAATATTCCCAGGAAGAGGGCCGCTCCTTCCAGCGGTTCGCGCCGGAGACCGAGCAGATCCTGCTGAATTACGCCTGGCCCGGTAACGTGCGGCAATTGCAGAATGTCATGCGCCAGATCGTGCTGATGAACGATGGCGATACGGTGCTGCCGAACATGTTGCCGCCCCCCTTGGCACAGGGCCGCACCAGCGGATCGCCGGACTTTGCCGCGGCCCCGGTGCCGCACGGCAACGGCCTCGACCTCGCCGAGACGGCGACGCCTCTCTCGTTTTCCCTTGCGGAGCTGAAACGGGACCTGATCGAACTCGCGATGGCAGCCACCGACGGCAATGTGCTGCAGGCAGCCGCCCGGCTCGAAATCAGCCCCTCCACGCTCTATCGCCAGCGGGAGCAGTATCGGCCGCAAGAACGGCCCGGCAGTCGCCTTCGCGAGTTGAAGCCGCTGGCGCAGGCCGAGAGCGAGATGATCGATGCCGCCCTCGCCGCTGCGGATGGCAACATCTCGCGCGCGGCTGCCGCGCTGGGCGTCAACCCCTCGACGCTCTATCGCAAGATGCAGTCGAAGCCCGCGGGTTCGCCATGAGCGCCGATCCGGCAACGAATGCGGCGGTCGATGGCGCGGAGCGGACGCTGCCGCGCTTCATCCGGGGCGGCCGGGTGCTCGTCGTCGAGGATAATCCGACCAACCAGATCATCGTCGTCATCATGCTGCAGAAGCTGGGCTTGATCGTCGACAAGGCCGCCAACGGCATCGAGGCGGTCGCTGCGGTCATCGCCAACCTCTACGATCTGGTGCTGATGGATATGCAGATGCCGGAGATGGACGGGCTGGAATCGACCCGGCACATCCGGCAGTTGGCGGGGCCCCACGGCCAAGTCCCGATCATCGGCGTGACGGCGAACGCCTTTCGCCAGGACCACGTCCGCTGTCTCGAGGCCGGCATGCAGGCCGTCGTGACCAAGCCGTTCCGCTGGGCCGACCTCGCCGCCGTCATGGCCGCCCATCTGCCGATCGAAGACGACGGCTGCAGCGGCGAGCCCCGGATCGCCGATGCTGCCGCCTGGCATCGGTTGATCCATGACGTGGGCATGGATGCGGCCCGGGCCATCACCGCGGTGTTCCTGACCGATACCGCATCACGCCTCGCGCGCATCGCGGACCATCTTGCCGGCGGCGACGTCAAGGCCATCGGGCGCGAGGCCCATGCCTTGAAGAGCTCGGTCGACCTGCTGGGCTTCGAACAGATGACCCGGGCTGTCATCACGCTGGAAGCCCTGGGTCGGGAATCGGCCGACATCCCGACGGTGGGCGAGCAGATCCGGGGGCTGACCGAGGCCTTCCGCGCGGTCGAAGCGATCTGCGACGCACGCCTGGGGCCCTAGAGCGTGTTCGTTTTAAATTGAAGCGTAACCTGAGTTGGCGAGATAGGCAGCGCACTCGGATGGCGAGAAACAGTCGAGCAGCTTGCCGATGCGCTGCCAAGTAGCTTGGATGGTCCGCTCGCCGGCCTTGCGCAGCA
>NZ_DASZBY010000030.1:0-17352 GCF_035943795.1 Aliidongia sp.
CAACATCGGGCTGCGGCGCCAGGTCAGCCAGCTCAACTATTTCACCGAGGGCAACACGCCGGAAGCACTGATCGGCGTGCCGGAGCAATGGACCCCGGACCAGATCCGCCAGTTCCAGGAGTACTGGGACGCGCTGCTCGAGGGCAATCTGGCGGCCCGACGCCATACCCGCTTCGTGCCGGGTGGCCTCAAATACCAGCCGATCCGCGACGTGCCATTGAAGGACGAGTTCGACGAATGGCTGGCCCGGGTGGTGTGCTTCGCCTTCTCGATCCCGCCCACGGCATTTTCGAAACAGACCAACCGGGCGACGGCGGAGACGGCCCAGGGCACGGCGACGGCGGAGGGGCTGCAGGTCTGGCTGAAGGGCGTGATCGACCGGGTGATCGGCCAGGTACTGGGCTGCGCGGACCTGGAGTTCGCCTGGACCGATCGGACCGCGCCGGATCCTGCGACCCAGGCGACGATCGCGGCAGGCTATGTCGGGGCCGGCATCAAGACGCGCAACGAGGTGCGGGCGGAGCTGGGCCTCGACCCAGTCGCCGGCGGCGACGCGCTCACCACCGCCGGGCCGGTGGCCCCGCTGCCGCAGGGGCTCGCGAAGTTCAATCCAACCTGGCCGACGCAGCCGCGCCGCGAGGGGCAATGGGCGACCGAAGAGGCCTCCGCCGCCCTGCCAAAAATCACTTTGGTAAGCGACCCAGAGAAGACGGAGGAGACGCCAGGGGAAGAGCGCATCGACAGCTTCGATGCAATGCCGCCCCGTCTGCAGGCGGCAATCCTCTCCGTACCGGATCCGGTCCGACGCGGTCGCTTGATGGACGATGAGGACCTGGCGGAAACCTATTATCAATACGGTCAAGCGACCCAACGGCTGAGGCAGACTGATCCGAATAATCCGCTGCTCGACGCCCTGCGTCCCAGCGACTGGCTGCCGAGCGACGAGGACGTCGCGGAGGTGCAGGCCGCCATTCGAACAGTGGCACGTCAGCCCAAAATACCAAATACAAGCGCTTTAGGCATCGATCCAGGAAAACCCAATCCCGAAAATACTTCGTTAGATCCAAAACTATATTTTGAAATTATCGATCCGATTATTATTAGAGGGCGACGTGCAATAGATTTAGCTCGGTCATATGAACAGGGAATCCAATATCTCTATAAAAATCAACCGACACTGCCTCGTGAGTTCACCGTAATAGAAAATGGCAAGCCTTCTGTTCGAGTCGCGGATAAGGTAGTCACTATTAATGATGAGAATACAGCGATAGAAGCAAAATATGTTGATAATTGGGAATTATCAGTTAGAAATCCAAAAATTCTATAAACACAAAATTCTGGGCGGAAGAAGAACAGCAATCGATGGTAGCCCAAGCATCGAGATATTGTAACAATTTTCCAGGAGGCGTAATATACTACACAAATAGTCTGGAACTTGCAAGTCACTACACAAACGCATTTAGTTCGGCTGGATTGAGTAATTTCAGATTTATCGTAGCCCCGGCCTTAAAAGAGTGAGCAATCTCATGTCAGAGAATTCCAAAGAACACCCAGAAAATATTAATATAAAAGCTCGACCCCTTCCAGGATTAAAACAAAACCCCAAAATAGAAACTCTTTATTTCTCCAACGCTGGAAAGCAAAAATTCCGGAAACAGTTTTCCACATTGGTCGAGAAGTTCACGCCGCCCTATCCAACTGGTGGTGGCATTACCTCGGAAGCCTGTCGAATTCGCTTGCCCGATGGTTTGTTGCTCCACGGCGTGTCCTATCACACCGACATCGAAGGCTGGCGCTGGCAGATCGAGCAGAGCGCGCAGAAATTGGGACTGGTTGTCGCCAAGATTCAAGGAGATCGGATCGTCGTGTCGGATGGCCGATCCGCTGCGCTCGCGGAGTGCCATATCGAAGTCGACTGATCGCCGACCATCCGCCCCAGCCATTCCCCGCTGCGACAATGCGCCTGCGAAACTGTCGGGTGCGTGGAAGCTTCCGATATGGCAAGGTCCGGCCCGCATCGGGACGAGGACAGGATGGCGCGTCGGCGCGGACAAGGGCGGAGACGGACGCGAGGTGGCCAGATCCGGCCGCTCGGCCTCGTGCTCGCCATTTTCGCCTTGCTGTGCCAGAGCCTCGTGTTGCTGTTGCCGCAGCCGGCCATGGCGATGCCCACGCTGTCAGCCTTGCCGGCCGATGCGGCGCTGTTCTCCGGCGGGTACGTCCTATGCCAGGACGACGACAGCACGGCGCCGGCCTACGACGACCATCAGGCACCGTGCCCGCATTGCGCGGATTGCCCGGTCTGCCAGGCGTTCCACGGCGCCGGCGGTCTGGTGCCGCCCACCCTGCCCGCCCTGCCGGTCCCAGGCGTCCAGGGCGTGGCCTTCGTCCCGACCGTCCCGCACGGGCAGCCGCTCCGGCTCGTCGCCCGGGCCCATCAACCCCGCGCGCCCCCTGGAATTTCGAGCCTCTGACCGTTCCGTCCGACCCTTCGGGGCCGGGCCTAGAAACTCGATCTCCAAGGATGAACCATGTCGCGCCCGATCCGCGCGGCCGCTGCCCTTTGCGGCACCGGCCTCGCTCTCTCCGCCGCCATTCCGGCGCCCGTCCATGCCCATGGCATCGCCGGCGACCGCCTGTTTCCCGCCACGCTCAGCATCGACGACCCGGCCGTCGGCGACGAGCTGTCGCTGCCCACCTTCACCTATCAGCCGCAGAGCAGTAGCGCCGGCAGTCCCGAGACCCGCAGCTATGGCTACGGTGCGGAGTGGGATAAGACGATCACCGAGCATCTGGGCATCGCGATCAACGACGGCTATTCCGTCATCCACCAGCAGGGCAGCAACAGCCTCTACGGCTGGAACGACCTGGTCACGACGCTCAAGTACCAGTTCTTCGAGAACGACGCGCACGAGGTCATGATGTCGGCCGGCATCCAGCGCGAATGGGGCGGCACCGGCGCGCTGCGTGTCGGCGAGGACGCGACCGGCTGGACCCAGCCGACGCTGTATGCCGGCAAGGGCTTCGGCGACCTGCCGGCCGGCGTCGGCCTGCTGCGTCCGTTCGCGCTGACCGGCGAGTTGGGCTACCAGTTCGCCGACGTGCCGACCGCCCACACGCCGGATGGTCCGAGCCACAATCCGAATTTCTGGAACATCGGCTTCTCGGTGCAGTACGACATGCATTACCTGCAGACCCAGGTGAAGGACTATGGCTTGCCCGACGTCGTCAACCACCTGATCCCGCTGGTCGAGTTCGCCTATGCGACGCCGGCCACCGCCGGCTACGGTGCCACCACGACCGGCACGATCGCGCCCGGCTTCCTCTACGAAGGCGGCTCGTACCAGATCGGGGTGGAGGCGCTGATCCCGGCGAACAAGGCGAGCGGCACGCGCACCGGCATGATCGCCCAACTGCATTTCTATCTGGACGACCTGTTCCCGAGCTCCATCGGCAAGCCGGTCTTCTGAGGATATGGCCATGACCCATCGCATCCGCGTGCTGGCGTTCGTCCTGGGCTTGCTGCTGGCGTTCAGCGGCCAGGCCTTCGCCCATGCCATGCTGGAGACCGCGGCCCCGTCGGCCGGCAGCACGGTGGCCACGCCCGACGAGATCCGGCTGGGCTTCACCGAGGCGCTCGAGCCGCGCTTCTCTTCGATCACCGTGACCGACGCTGCCGGCAAGCCGATCGCAGCCCCCAAGGCCGCCCCGGACCCGGCCGATGCCAAGGTCTTGGAACTGCATCCGTCGGCGCCGCTCGCGCCCGGCCGCTACCATGTCGCCTGGGCCGTCGTCTCGGTCGATACCCACCGGACGCAGGGCGGCTTCGACTTCACGGTCCAGCCCTGATGTCCCCCGAAGCCGCCCTGCTGGTGGTCCGGTTCGTCCATTTCTGGGCGGTCTTCGGTCTGTTCGGAACCGCGCTGTTCGGCCTCTATGCCGGCGGCGCGGCCCGCGCCCTGGTCGCGCCCAAGCTGGGCGGGCCGGTGGCGTTGATGAGCATCACGCTGCTGGGTTCCGGCGTGATCTGGCTGCTGGTCGAATCCGCGCATTTCTGCGGCGACTGGAGCGGGGCGACCGACGCCGACATGATCGGCTGCGTGCTGTTCCAGACCGGCTTCGGCAAGCTGTGGATGTGGCGCCTGCTGCTCGCGGCCAGCCTGCTGCCGATCGCGACCATGGAGCGGGGGCCGGCGCGCGACGGGCTGCTGATCGCCGTCTCCGCCATGCTCGCCGGCAGCCTGGGCCTGACCGGCCATGCGGCGATGGACACGGGCCTGCGCGGCGCGTTGCACCAGGCCGATCACGCCATCCACCTGCTGGCCGTCGGCGCCTGGCTGGGCGGCCTGCTGCCGCTGGCGCGCCTGCTGGCCGAGCGGCCGGCGGTCGAGGTCCGCGCCGACGCACTGCATCGCTTCTCGACCGTCGGCATCATCGCGGTCGGGCTGATCCTCGTTACCGGCATCGCCAATGCCACGATGATCGCCGGCTCGCCGATCCCGTCGCTGGCGACCGCCTGGGGTCGCACATTGGCGGTCAAGCTGCTGCTGGTCGCGATCATGATCGCGGCGGCACTGGTCAACCGCCTGATCCTGATGCCCAGCGCAAGGTACGCTGCCATCGGCCGGCTCGTGATGCTGGAGCAGGCATTGGGCCTGGCGGTTCTCGCGGCCGCCAGCCTGCTGGGCACCCTGCCGCCCGATGGGGCCATGTAACGTCCCTGCCAAGATTGCCACCCGCCGGCGCTTCCGATAACGATAGGGTACGGGAACAGATCGGCACATGGGCACGATGCCGGTCGGCCCGACGGGGAAGCGGCAACGGGAGACCAGGGCACGATGCTGGGCATGATGATGGACCAGCCGCTATTGATCTCGAGCTTGATCGAGCATGCGGCGCGGTTTCACGGCGATACGGAAATCGTGTCCCGCGAGGCGGATCGCAGCGTTTTCCGCTATGATTATGCGGCCGCCGCCGATCGGGCGAAGCAGATCGGCCAGGCGATCGCGCGGCTGGGCGCGGAACCGGGCGACCGGATCGGCACGCTCGCCTGGAACAGTCATCGGCATTTCGAGCTCTACTACGGCATCTCGGGCACCGGCCGGGTGCTGCACACCATCAATCCGCGCCTGTTCCCGGACCAGCTGCGTTACATCATCAACCACGCCGCCGACCGGATCCTGTTCATCGAGCCGAGCTTCGTAGGGCTGGTCGAGAAGCTGGCGCCGTTGCTGACCACGGTCCGGCATTACGTCATCATGGCGCCCAAGGCGCTGATGCCGGATACCAGCCTGCCGAACGCGCTCTGCTACGAGGAATTGATCGACGCGGAGTCCGCCGAGTTCGAATGGCCGCGGTTCGACGAGCAGAGCGCGTCGTCGCTCTGCTACACCTCGGGTACCACGGGCAATCCCAAGGGCGCACTCTACACCCATCGCTCGACCCTGCTGCATGCGTTCGCCGCCTGCGCCGCCGACATGCTGGGCATCGGCGCCGCCGACAGCGTGCTGCCGGTCGTGCCGATGTTCCATGTCAACGCCTGGGGCATCCCTTATTCCTGCCCGCTCGCCGGCGCCAAGCTGGTGCTGCCCGGCCCCTATCTCGACGGCGAGAGCCTGTGCACCCTGTTCGAGCAGGAACGCGTCACCTTTTCGCTGGGGGTGCCGACGATCTGGCTGGGCGCCTTGAAATATGCCGAAGAGACCGGCAAGGGCTTTTCTAGCGTGAAGCGTGTCGTGGTCGGCGGCTCGGCCGCCCCGCCCAGCATGATCGAGGCGTTCGACAAGAAGCACGGCATCCGGGCGCTGCATGCCTGGGGCATGACCGAGATGAGCCCGCTCGGCACCGCAGCGACGCTGAAATCGAAGCATGCCACAGCCGCGCCCGAGGAAATCACCCGCGTATTGTGCAGCCAGGGCCGGCCCTCTTTCATGGTCGACCTCAAGATCACGGGCGAGGACGGTCAACGCCTGCCCCATGATGGCGTCGCGATCGGCAACCTCTATGTGCGCGGCCCTTGGGTCGTCAGCGGCTATTACAATGACGAGGCGGCCAGCGCCGAGGCGTTCGATGCCGAGGGCTGGTTCAAGACCGGCGACGTTTGCGCGATCGATCCGGACGGCTATGTCCGCATCACCGACCGCAGCAAGGACGTGATCAAGTCGGGCGGCGAATGGATCAGCTCGATCGACCTGGAAAATGCCGCGGTCGGCCATCCGGACGTGGCCGAGGCCGCCGTAATCGGGCTGCCCCATCCGCGCTGGGACGAGCGGCCGCTGCTGATCCTGGTGCCGAAGCCGGGCCGCACCATCGACAAGGCGGCGATGATGAGCTTCCTCGCCGACAGGGTCGCCAAATGGTGGTTGCCGGACGATATCGCGCTGGTCGACCAACTGCCCCACACCGCGACCGGCAAGCTGCTGAAGACCCAGTTGCGCCAGGATTTCGCCGATTACAAGCTGCCGACCGCATGACCGACGAGATCGCCGTGACCGGCCGGCGCCTCGCCGGCAAATGCTGCTTCATCACCGGCGCCGCCTCGGGCCTCGGCAAGGCGATGGCGCTGGCCTTCGCCGCCGAGGGCGCACAGATCGCCGTTGCCGACCGCAATGAGGCGGCAGGGCGCGCCGTCGCAGCCCTGCTGGGCAGCGGCTTCTACATTCCGCTCGACGTGACCGACGAGACGCAATGGACCGTGGCGCTCGGCGCCGCGGTGCGCGCGATGGGTCGGCTCGACGTGCTGGTCAACAACGCCGGCGTGGTCGCGTCCCGCTCGATCGAGGAGACCACGCTCGAGGAATGGCGCTTCGTCAACTCGGTCAATGTCGAAGGTACGTTCCTCGGCTGCAAGCATGGGATTCCCCATCTGCGCGCTTCGGGCGGCGGAGCGATCATCAACATCTCGTCGGTCGCCGGCATCACCGCCGCCCCGATGATGGCGGCCTACAGCGCCAGCAAGGGCGCGGTCCGCGCGCTGACCAAGACCGTCGCGATCGAGCTGGCCCGCAAGGGCGACCAGATCCGCTGCAACTCGATCCATCCGGTATTCTTCCAGACGCCGATGCTCGACGACATCGTGGCGACCACGCGCAACCCGGACAAGTTCCGCGCCGGGCTGCAAGGCACCGTCCCGCTCGGCCGCTTCGGCCAGCCGGAAGAAGTGGCCGCCATGGCGCTGTATCTCGCCTCCGACGAGGCCCGCTTCGTCACCGGCGCGGAATTCGCCATCGACGGGGGGTTCACCGCGGCGTAACGCCCGCTTCGTGAGCCGCCCGCCTATCGTCCGCCCAGTCGCGCCGCGATCTCGGCGGCGGTCACGATTTCCGCGAACTCCTCGCTCAGGTTGGCGAGGGTCATCGCGTGGATTTCCTCGGCCGCATGATGATCGCCGTCCGGCCCGGTGCGGTCATAGGTCCAGGTGGCATCCCGGACCAGCTTGGCATCGAAACCCAGATTTCCGGCCATCCGCGTCGTGGTCTCCACACAATGGTTCGTCGTGGCGCCGACGATCACGAGGGACCGGATGCCGCCCGCCCGCAGCCGTGCCTCGAGATCGGTGCCGATGAAGGCGCTGTTGACGGATTTGATCAGCACCGGCTCGTCCTGCCGTTCCCGGACCTCGTCCTTGACCTGGTGGCCCGGCAGATCGGGATGGAACCGGCTGGCCAGCGTCTGCCCGGCATGACGGATATGGAAGATCGGTGCCGGCCGGTTGCGGAACAGGGCGAGCAATTCCACGATCCGTGCGAGCGCGTCCGGATTGTTGCGCCTGACGCCCTGAGCGTCCCACGCATCGAAAGCCTTCTGCACGTCGACGATGATGAGCGCGGTCGTCTGCGCGTCGAGTGATGTCATGCTGCATTCCTGTCCGGTCTAGGGTGCCAGGACTTTCGCTCGGGGCCGCTTTGGTATAAAGGACATTATGTCCTCGTTTCACGCCACGGCCGGCGAGGCCCCGCGCCGCATTCTGATGCTGGTCTATCCCGATGTGCTGCTGCTCGATTTCGGCGGCCCGGCCCAGGTGTTCGAGCAGGCGAATGAGCTCGCCCGCGAGGCCGGCCAGCCGGAACCCTATCGCATCGAGCTCGCCTCGCTGACCGGGGGGATCGTGCCGACCGACATCGGCTTCGGCGTCAATACGATGAAATCGGGCGACGACGATGGCCCGATCGATACGCTGCTGATCCCCGGCGGACCCGGCATCTGGAGCCAGATCGACGCCGGCGACTTGACGCGACACATCGCCATGCGGGCAAGGCGATCGCGCCGCATCGCCGCCGTATGCATCGGTGCGTTCCTCGCTGGTGCTGCCGGCCTGCTGGACGGCCGCCGCGCGGTCACCCATTGGCGCCATTGCGCCGACCTCGCCCGCCGCCATCCGGACACGACCGTCGAGGTCGATCCGATCTTCCTGCAGGACGGCCCGCTCTGGACCTCGGCCGGGGTCAGCGCCGGCATCGACCTGGCGCTGGCGTTGGTCGAGGTGGACCTGGGCCATGCCATGGCGATCGGGGTCGCGCGACGCCTCGTGGTATTCCTGAAGCGGCCCGGCGGCCAGGCGCAGTTCAGCGCGGCGCTCGCCGCCCAACAGGCCGACGGCGCCGGGCGGTTCGACCGGCTGCATGCCTGGATGGCGGAGAATCTCGCCGGTGATCTGCGGGTCGACCAATTGGCCGAGCAGGCCGGCATGAGTGTGCGCAGCTTCATCCGCACTTATCCGGCCGCGACCGGCCGCACGCCGGCCAAGGCGGTAGAACTGCTGCGCATCGAGGCGGCCAAGCGCCTGCTGGTGACCGCCCGCCTGCCGATCGCGACCATCGCCCATCTGAGCGGCTTCGGCGACGACGAGCGTCTGCGCCGGGCCTTCCAGCGCAGCCTGGGCATCACCGCCGAGGATTACCGCGCGCGCTTCGCCGCCTATTTGCCGAGCAGCAGCCGCGTCACCGCCCGCGTCAGCTTGCCGTAGGGCGCTGCGATCCGGTCGGACATATTGAACCGGCCCAATTCCAGGGTGGCGCGCGCGTGGGACAGGCGCAGGAAACCCTCGCGGCCATGGTAGGCGCCCATGCCGCTTTCGCCGACGCCGCCGAACGGCAGATCCGCCTGGGTGACGTGCAGCAGGGTGCCGTTGATCGTAGCCCCGCCCGAACGCGTGCGCTGGAGCACGCCTTCGACCTTGGCGCTGTCGGTCGAGAAACAATAGAGCGCCAGCGGTTTCGGCCGGGCATTGATCAGCCGGATGGCGTGATCCAGATCGTCGTAGGTCACGATCGGCAGGATCGGTCCGAAGATTTCTTCTCGAAGCGCCGCCGAGTCTTCCCGGGCACGCACCAGCACGGTCGGCCCGATCTTGCGCTCGGCCGCGGCACCGGGGTCGGTGTGCTGCACGACACGGGCACCGCCGCCCCGCGCCTCCTCGATCATGCCGGACAGGCGCTGATAATGACGGCCGGAGATGATGCTGGTGTAGTCGGCATTGCCCGCGATGGCCGGATAGAGTTCGGCCGCAGCCTCGATCACCGCGTCGGCGAAGGCGTCGGCCAGGTCGGTCGGCACCAGGGCGTAGTCCGGCGCCACGCAGGTCTGGCCGGCATTGAAGAACTTGCCGATCGCGATGGTCCGCGCCGCCTTCTTCAGCGGATAGTCGCGACAGACGAGGACCGGCGACTTGCCGCCCAGTTCGAGCGTCACCGGCGTCAGGTGCGCCGCCGCCGCCGCCATCACCTGGCGACCGACCTTGCTCGATCCGGTGAACAGCAGGTGATCGAAATCGAGTGTCGAAAACTGCGCCGCCACGTCCGGACCGCCGGTCACGACCGCGACCTGATCTTCTTCGAACCGCTCCGCCAGCAGGTTCTTCAGCAGCGCGGCCGTGCGCGGCGTGAGCTCAGACGGCTTCAACATGACCCGGTTGCCGGCGGCGAGCGCGTCGATCAGCGGCCCGAGGGTCAGGAACAGCGGATAGTTCCAGGGCGCCATGACGCCGACGACGCCCAGCGGCTGATAGGCGACGCGCGCGCTGGCCGGCCGGAATGCCAGGCCGGGGCGGCGGCGCTGCGGCTTCATCCACCGGCCGAGATGGCGGCGGACATGCTTGATCCCGGCGACCAGCGGCATCAATTCGCCGAGCTCTGTCTCTGCAGCCGCCCGGGTACCGAAGTCCAGCGACACGGTTTCGACCAGGCTCTGGCGATGTTTCTTGATCAAGCCCAGCAGCGCGTCGAGTGCGAGGATGCGCTCGGCCAGAGAGGGCGCACCATGTTCGGCGACCGCCGCGCGCTGCAGGGCCAGGATCCGCTCCGCCTCGCTCGGCACGGCAGCGAGCGAAATCGGTGACGTCGATGAAGCGCCCATTTTCCCTCTTCGCCCGGATCCCCGAGGGGATCCGGATCCAGCATACGGAACAGGCGGGGAGACTAGACCCTCCCGACCGGCGCGTCCAACCTGCAAGCGAGAGGCGCTTTCGGGAGCCGGCCGCAGTTTTCACCAACAAATCGCAAGCAACAGCAAAAAGCTTCTTTGTCGCATGGTCGAGGCGCACGGGAATGCAAAAACTTTCTTCTGCCTCTTGGCGATGGTCCGGCTCTTCCTCTAGGGTGCCCGACAGCAAGTTCGTAAAACTGTCGTGCAACGCGGCGCGCCATTCCCGGCGGGCCGCGGCGACAACTCGGCAAATCCCGGCTGTCCAGCGACGGATATCGGCGTCCCGCACGCAAGTCTCCGTCGAAGGCGAGTCCGGAGATAAAAAATTGGTTGGGAGAAGCGACGCCATGAAGTTTGTAAAACCCGCACTCGTCGTCGCCATCGGCGCCGTCGCGACAGTCTGTACGACTACCGACGGTCAGGCGTCCGGTTTCGGACTTCGTGAAAATTCCGCGGTCGGCACCGGCGAATCCTATGCGGGCGCCGTGTCCGGCAATTACGATCTCTCGACGATCTACAACAATCCTGCTGGCATGACCGCCTTCACCGGCATCCAGCAGGGTGCCGCCGCCACGCTGATCGATCCATCCGGCCATCTCAGCAACGTCCAGGGCCACAACATTTACGGCGCGGGCATTACCGACAGCGACGAGCGCGATCCGACCCAGGCCAAGGTCATCCCGTCGGCCTACCTGCTGTGGGCCCCGACCGACGATTGGCGCATCGGCCTTGCGATGACGGTCCCGTTCGGGCTGATCACCAGCTACAGCGGCACCTCGGCCGTGCGCTATCAGGCGCTGGAATCCGAGATCGAGTCGCTCGATATCAATCCGAACGTCGCCTACAAGGTCAACGACTGGATCTCGCTCGGTGGCGGCGTCACGGTCGAGAAGGTCAAGGCCAAGCTGACCAACGCGCTCGACCTGGGCGGCATCGTCGGCAGCCAGCTCGACGCCATCTTCCATACCAGCACACTCGGCGCCGCGATGTCGCAGACCGCCGACGGGCGCTCGGACGTGGTCGGCACCTCGTGGGGCGTCGGCTACAACGTCGGCATTCAGCTGAAGCCTTGGGGCGACGATACGACGATCGGCCTCGCCTATCGCTCCGGCATCCATCAGAAGTTGAGCGGTCGCGCCGACTTCACCGTGCCGGGCAGCCTCGCGGCCCTGGTCGCCACGACGGGCGAGTTGCAGAAGACCGGCGCCACCGCCGATCTCAGCCTGCCGGGCAATGCCTGGATCGGCATCACCCACCAGTTCACGCCAGCCCTCAGTGTCAGCGCGTCCTATCAATATACCCAGTGGAGCAGCTTCAAGACGCTCGAGATCAATTTCGAGAATCCGAAGCAGCCGTCGGTCATCGATCCGGAGAATTACCGGGATTCGAGCTTCGTGTCGCTCGGCGCCGACTACAAGGTCAACGATCGCCTGACCGTACGGGCCGGCACCGCGTTCGACCAGACGCCGATCCAGGATCGGTATCGGGACTATCGGCTGCCCGACGGCAACCGCTATTGGGTCTCGGGCGGCGCCACCTATCAGTTGACCGACAGCATCGCGATCAGCGCCGCCTATCTCCACGTGTTCATCGACAGCTCGTCCGTGAAGCAGACGGATATCAATCCGATCTTCGACACGGTCTCGGCCCAGTCGAACATCGCGGCGAACCTGGTTTCGCTGTCGGCATCTATGAAGTTCTGATCGCCGGCGCGCCGGTCCCTCTCCCGAGGGAGAGTGGACCGGCGTGCGCGGTCGGAGGTGGAGTTCGAACGATGGCCGGTCCGCCGGTTGCGACCGGCCCCGGTGGGTCGGCGCCCATGGATCGGCCCTGAAGCGGGATGTCACCGGATGCAACCCTACGGCATCGACTATACCGTGCCCGCCACCTATCCCAAGGACGTGTCCTGGACGGACCCGTTCGAAATCGGTCCGGTCTGGAGCCTGCTCGACCGGTCGGTCTCGCGTTATGCCGATCGGCCCTGCCTCGATTTCCTGGATCGCCGCTTCACCTATGCCGAGGTCGGCCGGCTGGTCGACCGCACGGCGCGCGGCCTGCAGGACATGGGGTTGAAGAAGGGCGACCGGGTCGGGCTGTTCCTGCCCAACACGCCCTATTCGGTCGTCTTCCTGTTCGCGATCCTCAAGGCCGGCGGAACCTGCGTCAATTTCAACCCGCTCTATGTCGATCACGAGATCAAGCATCAGATCGCGGATTCCGGCACGGAGATCATGGTCACGCTCGACCATGTGGCGACATATCCGAAGCTCGCGCGGATGCTGGGCCAGACCGGCCTGAAGAAGATCATCGTCTGCGCCATGGGCGACATCCTGCCGTTCCCGAAGAACCTGCTGTATCCGCTGGTGAAGCGCGCCGACATCGCCCGCTTTCCGCGCGACGAACGGCATTTGGCATTCCGCACGCTGACCGCCAACGACGGCGGCCCGCGCCCGATCGAGATCGATCCGCTGAAGGACGTGGCCGTGCTGCAATATACCGGCGGCACGACCGGCACGCCCAAGGGCGCCATGCTGACCCACGGCAATATCGTCGCCAATGCCGAGCAATGCCTGCGCTGGTTTCCGGGCGCGCGGCTCGGCCACGAGCGGGTCATGGCGATCCTGCCGTTCTTCCACGTGTTCGCGTTGACGGTCGCCGAAACTCTGGCGATCGCCGGCGGGTCCGAGATCATCCTGCTGCCGCGCTTCGACCTGGATCAGCTGCTGCAGACGATCGACAAGAAGAAGCCGACCATGTTCCCCGGCGTGCCGACGCTCTACACCGCGATCAACCATCACAAGGATATCGCCAAGTACGACCTGTCGTCGATCCGATATTGCCTGTCGGGCGGAGCGCCCTTGCCGCTCGAGGTCAAGACCGAGTTCGAGCGGTTGACCGGCGCCACGGTGTGCGAAGGCTACGGCCTCAGCGAAACCTCGCCGGTCGCGACCAGCAATCCGCTGACCGGCATCAACAAGGCCGGCTCGATCGGCCTGCCGATGCCGCAGACGATCATCGAGATCTTCTCGCTCGACGACCCGGACAAGCCGGTGCTGCAGGGCGAGCGCGGCGAGGTCTGCGTGCGCGGCCCCCAGGTCATGGCCGGCTATTGGAATAACCCGGAGGAGACCGCCAAGGTCCTGAAGGACGGTCGGTTGCGTACCGGCGACGTCGGCTATATCGACGAGGACGGCTATATCTTCCTGGTCGACCGGATCAAGGACCTGATCATCGCCGGCGGCTACAATGTCTATCCGCGCAACGTGGAAGAGGCGATCTACCACCACCCGAACGTGGCGGAATGCGTCGTCATCGGCGTGAGCGACCCCTATCGCGGCCAGACGGTGAAGGCGTTCGTCGTGCTTCGGCCAGACTGCGAGCTGGACGAGCCGACCCTGAAGGCGTTCCTGAAGGACAAGCTGTCGCCGATCGAGATGCCGAAGCTGATCGAATTCCGCGACAGCCTGCCCAAGACCCAGGTCGGCAAACTGTCGAAGAAGGCGCTGCAGGACGAGGAGGCGGCACGGGCGGCGCCGCCGGCGGTGTGAGTGATCAACGCTATTGAGCCAGATTTTAGTTGCCGCTTAACGTGGGTAGTCGGCCTGAACATCTTCGCGCAACACCCCGACGGGGTTGCGCACGATGAATTTTCTCCCTCATTATAAGAGAATGCGCGCAGAAGAAAAAACGGCAATTGCCGGGATCTTTTTAGGCTCTGGGGTTACCCTGGCGGCTGCAGCCCTCCCACTGGCATACCCTCATGAATCAGCCAGGATCTGGCAGATTCTGACGTGGGGTGGTCTGCTGGTGATCACCTTTTCTATCGTCTTTTTGGTCTATGAGCATGCTGCCAAACCGCTCGTTGCCAGGACTCGTCCAAAAAAATTGTCCGCCGCCCCTTTTGTCATCAAATTTATTGATGATTCCCACGCCTTCGGCAGAGCCCCTATTTATACCCAAAGATGCAATATAGGAGTAGAAGGGAGGCCGCTCGGAGAATATATATCGGCCTTCTTATTTCAATTCAGAATTGTTAATATTTCATCCACTACAATACGCAACATAGGAATATTTGCAACAAAAATTATTTACGGAGAATACTCTTATTTTGACTGTAACATCCCAATGCCGCGCATTCCTAATGTTGGTCTCATTAACTTGCAGCCGGGCGCATCTGAATTTTTCCCGCTAATTGAAATTATGGAATTGCAGTTCGCGGGAATGTTTTCATTTGTGAAGTTTGTGGAGACCGAAGCCATCGCAAAATGGCGTTGGTTGCTGGAACCGGGGATGATTAGTACAGATCCCGTAGGAGCGGGCATCCCCACGATTGCCGAAGGCTACCCAATACATCGACCGTCAGCAATTGGTGGTCCCGTCACGATTGAAATCGCGATTTATGCAGATGACTCGCCGCCGACACACGCGCGCTTCAAATTAACCGCAAAAGATATGACAAGCGTCGAACTCGTATCACAGGGACTATCTTTGCCCGAAATACCATGCGGAGTACAGCTTGCAAAAATATAGCAGCTTGCCCCGTGACTTTAATTAATAAGATATCACACGTTTTCGCAAATATATATAATGCACATCGCACTTTGTTTGAGTATTTCTTCAATAAATTTGCAAGAAAATAATTAATAGAGCGAGAATAGAATTTCGAAGGCAGAACAGATTTCTGCCCTTCATTCGGCGCACTCGTCCATCGTCGGAAATAATTATATTTAGGAGAAAGCCGAAAGGCGAGACATTGCAGCGGCGGTCTCTGTTTCGGCTCATGAACATCATCCATGCATGAAACCGGACAATAGAGGGAGCGCGCACCCAAACAAGCGATCTGCACGAACGAGTGGACTGCCCGCCTCTATGAGACAGCAGCCCACCCGACTTTCGCGGTTGCCTGCCCAGCACGACAGGCATCATCCCGGTGTCCTGCCGAACCGGCGCAGAAATCGGCAATTCCCGATGACGATATCGGAACCGTTCAGGTTCGCTAAACCAGGACGGGAATTCTCCGGCGTTCGATCTCCCGATCGATCCTGCCCGCAAGGGAAGCGCTGACCGGCGTCATGGGCAAGCGCACCTCGGGGCTGTCGATCTGTCCGGTGCGCCACAGCCAATGCTTGATCGGCGCCGGGCTGGGTTCGGCGAACAGCAGGCGCGGCAGATCCGCGAGCCGGGACCAGGCGGCGAGCGCGCCCGGCTGGTCGCCGCCGGCCAGCAGGTTGCGGATCTCCGCGAAGGCCTGGGGCGCGACATGCGCGGATGCCAGGATGCCGCCGTCGGCGCCTTGGGTCAGCGCGCCGTAGAACAGCGCGTCCTCGCCGGTCAGCACCGAAAATCCGGCGGGCCGGCTTCGCAGCAGGTCGAAGGACTGGGTCGGATCGCCCGAACAATCCTTGACGCCGATGATGTTGGGGTGCCGGGCCAGGCGCAACATGGTCTCGTTGCTCATGTTGACGCCGGTCCGGTACGGGATGTTGTAGATCAGGATGGGCCGTTCGGTACCGTCGGCCAGGGCCGAGAAATGGTGATGGAGGCCATCCTGCGATGGTCTGGTGTAGGACGGGCACGAGACCAGATAGCCATCGACCGGCCAGGCGGCGCTCTGTCGCAGATCGCGCACGACCTTGCGGGTATCGCTGCCGGCCAGTCCCAGATAGAGCGGGAGGCGCTGGCCTGCCCGGTCGAGGCTGGCGGCGGACACCGTAACCAGGCGTTCGACTTCCTCGTCGTCCAAGGTCAGGCCTTCGCCCGTGGTCGCGCCCAGGATCAAGCCGTCGATCGGCTGGCCGGCATAAAAGTCCACCAGGCGCGCCAGCGAGCGTTCATCGAGACGACCGTCGCGGAACGGCGTCACGAGCGGCAGCCAAATGCCCCGGGGTATCGGGTGAGTGGTGTGCATGGGCTAATTCCCTCTCCTTGAAAGCCGGAGACGGGAAATCGGCATGAAAAAACCCCGTCCAAACCGGCGGGGTCCTGATCGATCCTATGGCGCTGCGGCTTACCGCAGGCGAAGTCCGTCGGTCCCCGGCAAGGGGGATTTTTTCGACTTCGCGATTTTGCGGCACGGGATGATCATGCGGGCATCGTGGCTGCTGGTCCGGCCGCTGTCAAGACAGCCGCGGCGATCGACCGGGTCGGTGCGAATTTCGGGCGGAGCTTGCACACCGCAATAAATCGAACAGGCCGCAATTTACTTTCAAATCTTCAATGGCATTTTCTTTCTTCTTCGATCGGCCTACCGTCATCTTCGCCCATCACGCTGGAGTGAAGAGAAAACCGGCGGGACATGCCCTATCGATTCGCAGGCCGCCTCTTGACGGCGCACGTATTCCTGTTTACGTAGACGGAAGCTGGTTGACGTTAACGTCAAGGGTTTCATGAGCACGAATGAACGGTGCCATATCGCGCCCGACCGGGCCTCGATGGGGGCGGACTCCGGTCAGGCGATCTACTCGATCGGCGATCTCGCGACCGATCTGGGCGTGTCCCCGCGCGCCATCCGTTTCTATGAGGACCAGGGCATGCTGGCGCCGCAGCGCATCGGCGGCAACCGGGTCTATACCCAGCGCGACCTGGCGCGGCTCAAGCTGATCCTGCGCGGCAAGCGCCTGGGATTTTCCCTGAGCGACATCCGCGAGCTGCTGGACCTCTATTACGTGGATCGCGACCATCTCGAGCAGATGACCCAGACCCTGCACAAGGGCCGCGTCCGCATCGCCGAACTGGAACAGCAGCTGGGCGAACTGCAGATGACCCTGCATGAATTGCGCGAGCTCGAAACCCTGCTCGTCACGACCATCAACCAACGCACATCCGGCACCGACAAGCGCCGGACAGAAAATCCAGAGGAGCTGCCGACATCATGAAATCCGTCGTGATCGCGGGCTACGCCCGGTCCCCCTTCCATTTCGCCAAGAAGGG
>NZ_DASZBY010000031.1:0-2666 GCF_035943795.1 Aliidongia sp.
CCGGACCACGACCATGACGGCGGGCGAGGGTGCCAGCGCGCGCGCCCGCTCGTTCGGCATTCCGGCGATCGAGGTCGACGGCAACGACGTGTTGGCGGTCGATGCCGCCGCCGCCGAACTGACCCAGGCGATCCGCGCCGGAGGCGGGCCACGCTTCCTCCATGCCCGTACCTACCGCCTGACCGGCCATACCGGATCCGACCCTGCGACCTACCGCCCGGCCGACGAGGTCGCGGCGCGCCGGCTGGCCGAGCCGATCGGGCGCGCGGCCGAGCTGCTGCACGACGCCGGCGTGCTCACCGAAGAGTTGGCCGCCGACGCCAAGGCCGCGGTCGACGAGATGCGTGCCGCCTATGCCGCGGCGCTCGCCGCCCCCTTTCCGCCGGCCGACCAGGCCTTCACCGACGTGCAGGATGCGGGCGACCCCCGCGTGGAGGCGTTCTGATGGCGACCGCGAGCTACATGGAGGCCGGCCGCGACGCGCTGGCCGAGGAAATGCGCCGCGATCCGCTGGTCTGGGCGGTCGGCGAGGATCTGGGCCGCGGCGGCGTGTTCGGCCAGTACAAGGGCCTGGTCGAGGAGTTCGGGCCGGAACGCATCTCCGACGCGCCGATTTCGGAGGCGGCGATCATGGGCGCCGCGGTCGGGGCCGCGATGATGGGCACCCGGCCGGTGGTCGAGATGCGCTTTTCCGACTTCGCGCTCTGTGCGATGGACGAGCTGATCAACCAGGCGGCCAAGGCGCGCTTCATGTTCGGCGGCCAAACCCGGGTGCCCCTGGTGGTGCGAGAGCCGATCGGCATGTGGCGCTCGTCCGCCGCCCAGCATTCCCAATCGCTCGAAGGCTGGTACGCCCATGTGCCGGGACTGGTCGTCGCCTGCCCGTCCACCCCGGCCGACACCAAGGGCCTGCTGAAGACCGCGATCCGGTCCGACGACCCGGTCGTGTTCATGGAGCACAAGAACCTGTGGGCCCTGACCGGCGAGGTGCCGGACGGCGAGCATCTGGTGCCGTTCGGCGAAGCGCGCATCGTCCGGCCCGGCACGGACCTGACCATCGTATCCTGGTCGGCCCAGGTCCATGTCGCCGCCGAGGCAGCGGTAACCCTGGCTGCCGAGGGCATTTCGGTCGAGCTGATCGACCTGCGCACGCTCTGGCCCTGGGACAGGGACCGGGTGCTGGGCAGCGTCGAGAAGACCGGGCGATTGCTGGTTACCCATGAAGCGGTGTCCGTCGCCGGGTTCGGTGCCGAGATCGCGGCCACGGTCGCCGAGCGGCTGGGGCGGCACCTGAAGGCCCCGGTCCGGCGCCTGGGCGCGCCGCGCACGCTCATCGCCTACGCACCGCCGCTGGAAAATGCGGTCCGGATTACCGCCACGGCCACCGCCGACGCGGTCAGAAGCATGGTCGGGAGACGCTAGATGGCAGTGAACGAAATGACCGGCGGCGAGGCGCTCGCCCGGATGATCCAGGCGTTCCACGGCGGGCCGATGTTCGGCATGGGCGGGTTCCAGCTGCTGCCGTTCTACGACGCCGCGCGGCGGCTGAGCCTCGATCATCACCTGATCAACGACGAACGCGCGGCGGTCTTTGCCGCCGATGCCTACGCCAAGATCACCGGCCGGGTCGGATTGGCCGACGCCACCCTCGGACCCGGTGCCACCAACCTGGTGACCGGGCTGGTCGAGGCGCTGAACGCCGGCACGCCCATGGTGGTGCTGGTGGGCGACAGCCATCGCGGCCATTCCTGGAAGAACATGACCCAGGAATCCCGGCAGATCGACATCCTGCGCCCGGCCTCCAAGGAAGTAATCCGGGTCGAGCAGATCGAGCGTATCCCCGAACTGATGCGCCGCGCCTTCCGCGTCGCGACTTCCGGTCGGCCCGGCCCCGTCGTGGTCGACGTGCCGGAGGACATCTGCCACGCGACCCACGGCTTCGAGCCCGACGAATTTTCCGGCGACCTCGCGACCGAGTCGATCCCCGCGATCCGCTGCCGGCCCGATGCCGCCTCGAC
The DNA here is from genome assembly GCF_035943795.1 of Aliidongia sp. Lineage (NCBI taxonomy): Bacteria > Pseudomonadati > Pseudomonadota > Alphaproteobacteria > Rhodospirillales > Dongiaceae > Aliidongia > Aliidongia sp. The sequence continues at coordinate 2,019 of NZ_DASZBY010000031.1, forward strand.
CGAGCGGGCGGCCGCACTGCTGGCAGCGGCGGAACGGCCGATCCTGCTGGCCGGCGGCGGCGTGCATCTGAGCCAGGCCGCCGACGCGCTGGCGGCCTTCGCCCAGGCGCTCAACCTGCCGGTCGCACACACGATGACCGGCAAGGGTGCCATCGCCTGCACCGATCCGCTGAGTGCGGGCCTGTTCGGCCGCTACGACCGGATCGCCAACGGCCTGATCGCGGAAGCGGACCTGGTGTTCGTGGTCGGCTGCAAGCTGGGCGAGATCGCGACCAAGCGCTTCACCGTGCCGCCCAAGGGCGCGCGCATCGTCCATCTCGACCTGCTGCCCGAGGAGTTCGGTCGCACGACCGAGCCGGAACTGGCGCTATGGGGCGACGTGCGCGAGACGATCGCCGAGCTGACCCGGCTGCTGGCGCCTCAAGCGTCGACGATCCAGCAGCGGCAGATCCCTTATGCCGCCGAGATCGCGCGCCGCATGGCGGCCTGGAAAGCCGGCGTGGTCGACAAATACACGTCCGAAGAAGTGCCGATCTCGATGGCACGCCTGATGGGCGAGCTGAACCAGCGCCTGCCGGCCGACGGCATCCTGGTCGCCGACGGCGGCTTCGCGGCCCATTGGGGCGGGCTGCTGTTCGACACCAAGCG
>NZ_DASZBY010000032.1:0-42900 GCF_035943795.1 Aliidongia sp.
GGAAGCCCCGCCCTTGTTGATATCATCATGAAAGTCATATATAGCAGTAACTATCGTCATGCAAGTATCATGATGAAACGCGATGAACGGGAGCGGCTGGATGGACGGGGCAGGCAACAGGGCGACGCGAGGTCTCGGTCGCGGGACGGGTTTCTTAGCGCTTGGACTTCTGCTGGAATCCTGCGCGGTCGCCGGACCCGACTACCAGGCGCCGGCCGCGACGCTGCAGCCGTTCCACAACGAAAGCGCGGTCGCGGCACGACCGGCAACCACGCCGCCGCTCGACAGCTGGTGGACCGGCTTCGACGATCCGGTCTTGACCCGCATCGTCCAGCGCACGCTGGATCAGAACCTGGACCTGGCCGCCTCGCTCGCCCGGGTCGATCAGGCCCGGGCTGCGGCTCAGGCGGCCGGCGCACAGCTGCTGCCGTCCGGCACGCTGGAGGCCGGCATCAGTCCCGAGCATCAGTCGCTGGAAAGTCCGATCGGCGCGATCGGCCGCCATCTGCCGGGCTACGGGCGCGACCAGAGCCTTTATGACGCCGGCATCGGCGCCAGCTGGGAGATCGACCTGTTCGGCGGCCTGCAGCGCGGCATCGAGGCGGCCGGCGCCGAAGCGGCGGCGGCTGAGGCCGACCATCTGGGTACGCGCATCTCGGTCGCGGCCGAAGCAGCCGACGCCTATTTCCAGATCCGCGGCGATCAGGCCCGCCTGAGGCTGGCGCAGGACCAGGTCGCAACCGACGCCCATCTGCTGGATCTGGTGCGCCTGCGCCAGACGCGCGGCGCTGCGACCGAGCGGGAAGCCGCCCAGGCCGACGCCCTGTTGTCGCAGGCCCGTGCGACGATCCCGCCGCTGCGCACGGCGGTCGAGGCACAGCGCAACCGGCTCGACGTGCTGATGGGCATGCAGCCGGGCACCGGCGACCTGGACCTGTCGGCCGAGGCGCCGATCCCCACGGTGCCGGGCGTGTCCTCGACCAGGGAAGCGTCCGACCTGCTGCGCCGGCGGCCCGACGTGCGCGCGGCGGAACGGCGGCTCGCCGCCAGCAACGCCCGGATCGGCGAGGCGATCTCGGACTATTACCCGAAGGTCTCCCTATCCGGCCTGCTGGGTTTCGAGAGCCTGAGCGCCGGCCATCTCGTCACCGGCGGCGCCTTCCAGCCCCAGGCGACCGCCGGCCTGCGCTGGCGCCTGTTCGATTTCGGCAAGGTCGACGCGGAGGTCGCCCAGGCGCGCGGCGCCACTGCCGAAGCGCTGGCCCGCTATCGCCGGTCGGTGCTGCATGCCGCCGAGGATGTGGAGAATTCCTTCACGGCCCTGGTGCAGTTCGAAGCGCAGAACCAGGAACTGGCCCATGAGATCGACGCCCTGGCGCGCGCCCGGGACAGTTCGCAGGAAGCCTATCAGGGCGGCGCCATCGGCCTGACCGACGTGCTCGACGCCGATCGTCAGCTGCTGCTGGCCCAGGACGACCTGGCCCGCACCCGGGCCGACACGGCGCGGGCGGCGGTCAGTTCGTTCCGGGCGCTGGGCGGCGGCTGGTAGCCGCCGTCACGCGGCAGGCACACCCTGGCGGCGGGATGCATAGCGGCGGCGCACCTCGTCGTCGGCTGCCGGGCCGGCGGCGGCGTGATGGGTCGCCTCCGACAACGGTCGGCCGGTTACGCGATCGACCAGCATCGGGTCGGCCGGCGCACCGGTTTCGTTGTCGACGAGCAGGACGGTCGCTCCCTCCGGTGCGAAATGCTTGTTGCCATAGGCAAGCATCGACCAGAGCACCGGCCGGAAATCCCGTCCCTTCTCCGTCAGCACATATTCGTCGCGCGGCGGCCGCTCGCTGTAGCGGCGGCGTTCGAGCAGGCCGGATTCCACGAGCGCGTTCAGCCGGCGGGTCAGCATGTTCGGCGCGATCTCCAGGCTTTTCTGGAACTGGTCGAACCGCGTGAAGCCATGGAAGGCGTCACGCAGGATGAGGATGCTCCACCATTCGCCCACATGCTCGAGGCTGCGGGCGATCGGACAGGGCATGTCGCCGAAACTCTTACGCTGCATGAAGACCCGGAAGGCTGGTGAAAAACGCTCGGCGCCGGTGCCGACGGCTCTTCATATCATGGTGATAGCGGCATGGGAATTCCAGTTCGCGACGGGGACCAACCGGCTCGAAAACAGGCTCCGGCCCGCGACGCCGAATCGCGGCACCACGACGCAGTGCAATAAAGGTCACGGAACCGATCGGTCGACGAAGGTGTCTTCGCAGGTAGGGTCCGCCTCGCCGACACAGGGGGTGATCCCGCTCGTTCCCCTCAAATCCGGCAAGGTTCCCCATGAAAATCGCCCAAGTTTCATCGCTGATGGAAGCTGTGCCCCCGAAGCTCTATGGCGGCACCGAGCGGATCGTCGCCTATCTGACCGACGAGCTGGTCGAGCTTGGGCATGACGTGACCCTGTTCGCCAGCGGCGACAGCCAGACCAAGGCGAAGCTTGCGGCCGTATGGCCCCATGCCCTGCGGCTGGACCCGACGATGCGCGATTATCTGGCGCCGCACATCATCCTGCTGGAGACCCTGGCGCGCCGGGCCCACGAGTTCGACATGATCCACCTGCACATCGACTATCTGGGCTATCCGCTGTTGCAGCGGATCGACGTGCCGTTCGTCACCACGCTGCACGGCCGGCTCGATCTGCCGGAACTGCGGCAGGTGTACGAAACCTTCTCCGAAGTGCCGGTCGTCTCGATCTCCGATTCCCAGCGCGAGCCGCTGCCGATCGCGAATTATGTCGACACGATCTACCACGGCCTGCCGCGCCGCCTGCTGAAGGCCGGTACAGGATCGGGAGGCTACCTGGCGTTCATCGGCCGCATCTCGCCGGAAAAGGCGCCAGACGCCGCGATCCGCATCGCCGGGGCCGCCGGCATGAACATCAAGATCGCGGCCAAGATCGACAAGGTCGACCAGGCCTATTTCGAAGAGCATGTCGAGCCGCTGCTGGCCCTGCCGCACGTGGAATTCATCGGCGAGATCGACGAATTCCAGAAGAGCGAGTTCCTGGGCAATGCCGCCGGCCTGCTGTTCCCGATCGCCTGGCGCGAGCCGTTCGGACTGGCGATGATCGAGGCCATGGCCTGCGGCACACCGGTCGTCGCCATGCGCCAAGGCTCCGTGCCCGAGGTGATCGAGGAGGGGGTCAGCGGTTTCATCGTCGAGAACGAAGACGAGGCCATCGCCGCGGTCCGCCGCCTGCCCGAACTGGATCGCGCGAAGGTGCGCCACGCCTTTGACACACGGTTCACCGGACGCCGGATGGCAGAGGACTACGTTCGCCTCTACGAGCGGCTGATCGCCATGCGCCAGCCGATGCAACTGAAACTTGCTTGAGAAGCGGGAGGGCGGGATGACCGAAACCAGCGCGATGCCGTCGGACAGCCCCGAAGCCGTTTCGCCCTTCTACATCCCCGCCACCGCGGCCGTCGCGACGCAGCGGCCGCGGGTGCTGAAGCAGGGCGAGGCCTTTGCGGTCCTCGACGATTTCGGCAATGCCCAGGCGATGGGGCCGGCCGCCCAGGGCCTGTTCTTCGAGGACACGCGCTATCTGGCCCAGTTGCTGCTGACCATCGACGGCGTCCGTCCGCTGCTGCTCTCCTCCTTCGTGACCGAGGGCAATGGCGCGCTGTCGGCCGACCTCACCAACCCGGACCTGGTTTCCGAGGATGGGCGCAAGTTGCCGAGGGACACGGTCCATATCCTCAGCACGACCCTGCTCGGCAACGATGCGCTGTTCCAGAGCCTGGCCATTCGCAATTTCGGCCATGAGGAAGTCCGCTTCCGGCTGGACGTGAATTTCGCGGCCGATTTCGTCGATATCTTCGAGGTACGCGGCACACCACGCGCCAGGCGCGGCGAGATGTTGCCGGACGAACGGACGACGGACGGCGTCGTGCTGGGGTACCAGGGCCGCGACGACATCCTGCGGCGGACCTGCCTGACTTTCGACCCCCCGCCGGAAATGGCGAACCCGCGCCGCGCCGGCTGGACCGTCACCCTGTCGCCCGGCGGCACACGCACCATCGAAATCGCGATCCAATGCGTCCGCGGCAACAATCCCGTGGCGCGCCCGGACCGCGGCGCCTGCCTGGTTGCCGCCGCCGGGCGCAGGGCGAGCCGCCAGGCCGACACCACCCAGCTCTTCACCAGCAACGAGAGCTTCAATGACTGGGCCAGCCGCTCGCGCGCCGATCTCGAGATGCTGGTGACCGACACGCCGCAGGGCCTCTATCCCTATGCCGGCATCCCCTGGTTTTCGACCGCGTTCGGCCGCGACGGCATCATCACGGCGCTGCAATGCCTGTGGATGGACCCGACGCTGGCGGCGGGCACCCTGCGCTTCCTGGCGGCGAACCAGGCGACCGAGCTCGATCCGCGGGCCGATGCGGAGCCCGGCAAGATCCTGCATGAGACCCGCCACGGCGAGATGGCGATCCTGGGCGAGGTGCCGTTCGCGCGCTATTACGGCGGGGTTGATTCGACGCCGCTGTTCGTCGTCCTGGCCTCGGCCTACTATCGACGCACCGGCGATATGGCGCTGATCCGTTCGATCTGGCCGCAGATCGAGGCGGCGCTCGAGTGGATGGCCAAATATGGCGACCTCGACGGCGACGGGTTCCTGGAATATGACCGGAAGTCCGTGAACGGCCTGATCAACCAGGGCTGGAAGGACAGCAGCGATTCGATCTTCCATGCCGACGGCCGGCTGGCCGACGCACCCATCGCGCTCGCCGAAGTCCAGGCCTATGCCTATGCCGCCTACCTGGGCGCTGCCGAACTCGCGACCCGGATGGGCCAGGCGGATCGTGCCACAGCCCTGACGGAGGCTGCCGAGCGGCTGCGCGAGAATTTCGAACAGGCGTTCTGGCTGGAAGCCCTCGGCACCTATGCCCTGGCGCTCGATGGTCGCAAGCAGCCGTGCCGGGTCGCCGCCTCCAACGCCGGCCATGTGCTGATGGGCGGGCTCGCCTCGCCGGAACGGGCCGCACGCGTCGCGGACCGGCTGGTCTCGCCCGCATCCTTTTCGCTCTGGGGCATCCGCACCGTCGAGAGCACCGAGGCGCGCTACAACCCGATGTCCTATCACAACGGGTCGGTCTGGCCGCACGACAACGCGCTGATCGGCCTGGGGTTCGCACGCTACGGCCTGCGCGAGCCGCTGCTGAAGGTGATGAGCGCGCTGTTCGACGCCTCGATGTTCATGGCCGACCGGCGCCTGCCGGAACTGTTCTGCGGCTTCGAGCGCCGCCCGGGATCGTCGCCGACCGGATATCCCGTCGCCTGCATTCCCCAGGCCTGGTCCTCCGCCTCGGTGTTCGGGCTGCTGGGCGCCGTGCTCGGGATCTCGTTCGACCCGGCGGCGCGGCAGATCCGGTTCACCCGCCCGGCGCTGCCGGACTGGATGGACGATTGCCGGATCACCGACCTGCGGCTGGGCGACGCCTCGGTCGACCTGCAGCTGCGGCGCCACGGCAGCGACGTAGCCCTGCATGTGCTGAAGCGCACCGGCGACGTGGAGATCGCGATCATCAACTGATCGGCCGCCAAGCCTGCCAGCACCTTCGAGAGACGAAAGATCCTTATCCTCCGTCCCTGAAAGGTGAATGACGAGCATGTCCCTGCCCCGCTACGCCTCGCGCGGCCCCGGTCGTTTCCTGCTGCACTACGTTTCGCGCCGCCTCGGCACCCATCTGGTCGTGCTGTTCGCGGTCTTCGCCGCCGTCGGCTGCGCCATCGGCGCCCAATATGGCGTCAAGAACCTGGTCGACGCGCTGGGCGATCCCAATGTCGGCGACACACGCCTGTGGGGTGCCGTCGGCGTGCTGCTGGCGCTCGTTGCCGGCGACAACCTGCTGTGGCGGCTGGCCGGCTGGGTCGCGACCTATGCCTTCGTAGCGGTCGGCGGCGACCTGCGCCTCGACCTGTTCGACCATCTGTCGGGCCATGGCACCCGTTATTTCGCCGACCAGTTTCCGGGCGCGCTCGGCGGCCGCATCTCGACCGCCGCCAACACGGCCTACATCATCGAGAACTCGCTGACCTGGACTACGATTCCGCCGGCCACCGCGGTGCTGAGCAGCATCGCGCTGCTGGGCATCATCAACTGGGAGATCACGGCGGTGCTGTTCGCGATCGTGGCGATCCTGGCCGCGATCATCGCCAAGCTGGCGTCGAGCGGCCACGACCTGCACGCGCGCTTTGCCGGGCGGGCCGCCGCGGTCAGCGGCGACATCACCGACGTGGTCAGCAACATGAGCCTGGTACGCGCGTTCGGCGCCGCCCGGCGCGAGCAGGACCGCCTGTCCCGCAAGATCGAGGGCGAGATGTCGGCGCAGCGCGACAGCCTGCGCTCGCTCGAACGGCTGCGGCTGTTCCATGCCTTTTCGGTCTTCATCGTCACCGGCGGCATCCTGGTCTGGGCGATCGAGCTGTGGCGCCAGCACCTGATCACGACCGGCGACGTGGTGCTGACCACCACGCTGGGCTTCACCATGCTGCATGCCTCGCGCGACCTGGCGATGGCCCTCGTGGAGATGGTCCAGCATTTCGCCAAGCTGGGCGAGGCGATCCAGGTCCTGGGCCTGCCGCACGAGATGCAGGACAGACCGGACGCAAGGCCGCTGATCAACCTTGGCGGCGGCGTCACGTTCGAAGGCGTCGCCTTCAACTATCCGAGCGGCGCCCCGGTGCTGCTGGGCTTCGATCTCCAGGTTCCGGCGGGTCAGAAGGTCGGGCTGGTCGGCAAGTCCGGCGCTGGGAAATCGACCATCATCGCGCTGCTGCAGCGGCTCTACGACCCGGTCATGGGACGCGTGCTGATCGACGAGCAGGACATCGCCCACGTCACCCAGGAAAGCCTGCGCCATTCCGTGGCGGTGGTGCAGCAGGACATTTCGCTGTTCCATCGCTCGGCGCTGGAGAACCTGCGCTACGGCAAGCCCGAGGCGACCGACGACGAGGTCTATCACGCTGCCGAGGCGGCCCATTGCACCGAATTCATCCGGCGCCTGCCGGACGGGTTCGACACGATCGTGGGCGAGCGTGGCCTGAAGCTGTCCGGCGGCCAGCGCCAGCGCCTGGCGATCGCACGCGCGTTTCTGCGCGATGCCCCGATCATCCTGCTCGACGAGGCGACCTCGGCGCTCGATACCGAATCCGAGCAGTCGATCCAGGAAGCGCTGATGCGGCTGGTCAAGAACCGCACGGTCATCGCCATCGCCCACCGGCTGTCGACGCTCAATTCGTTCGACCGCATCCTCGTGCTGGAGCGCGGGCGGATCATCGAGGACGGGTCGCCGCGCGACCTGCTGCGCCGGAATGGCCCCTATAGCCGGATGTACGGACGGCAGCTGTCCGGCATGGAGAAGCGGGAATGAGCCGCCTTCGGACCGGCCGCGCGTTGCTGGTCTTGGCCGGCCTCGTCCTGTCGCCGCCGCTCGCCCACGCCGGCGACGATCCATCGCCATCGCCGTCGAGCGGTCCGGCGCCCGACGCGGCGTCCGTGCCATCTGGTCAAGCGCCGGCGGGCAATCAGGCGACGCCGCCGCCCATGGACCAGCCCGCCTCGCCGCCCCCCGCGCCGAGCCCGCCACCACCCCCGCCCGCACCGGCGAAAGAGGTGCCCCAGCCGCCGAAGAACCTGGAGCCGATCCCCAAGACGGCGGCCATTTCCGTTCTCGGCAAAAAGGTGCATGGCCCGGCCGGCGAAGACATGGGCCGGGTCGTCGACCTGCTGCTCGACCGCGATGGCCGGTTGCAGACCGTGGTGATCGATTTCGGCGGGTTCCTGGGCGTCGGCAGCCGAAAGATCGCGATCGACTGGCGGCTGGTCCGCTTCGTGCCGGACGACGCGGACGCGCCGATCGCGCTCAGCCTGGGCAAGGCCGACGTTCAAGCGGCTCCTGAATACAAGGACACGGCGCAGCCGCCGGTGATGGTCGGACCGCCGCCGTCCGGTCCCGATGTTGCTCGATAGGCCCGCAGCGGCGGTCGACCGGCACGGTACGCCATCGGACCCTGCCGGTCCGGTTCATCGGTCGGCCGGATGGGGGCTCGACGCGCTCAACCTGTGCGTCGCCAACATCCAGACCGGTTTCGGGCCGTTCATCGCCGTCTTCCTGACCAGCCAGGGCTGGACCCAGACGGCGATCGGCTTCGCCCTCAGCATCGGCACGGTCACCGCGATGGCAAGCCAGGTGCCGGCCGGTGCCCTGGTCGATGCCATCGCCCGGAAGAGCGCCGTGGCACTGTTCAGCCTGCTCGCCTTCACCGGCAGCGCATTGCTGTTCGCGATCTGGCCGACCACCTTGTCGATCTATCTTGCGGAGATCCTGCACGGTTTTTCCAGCTGTACGCTGGGCCCGGCTATCGCGGCGCTCAGCCTGGTGCTCGCCGGCTCCTCCTCGCTGGGCGCGCGGCTCGGCCGCAATGCCCGCTTCGCCTCGATCGGCAACGGCATCGGTGCGGCGCTGATGGGCGCCTGCGGCTACTACCTGTCGGAGCGGTCTGTCTTCTTCCTGACGGCGGCGCTGACCATCCCGGCGTTGGGTTCCCTGGTGCCGCTGTTCCGGTACGAGGCTGCGGCTCCCCCGGCAAAGCGCACGGAACCGGGAGCATCGGTGACACATGGCGGCCGTTTCGCGATGATCCGCCGGTTGCTGCTCGACCGGCGCCTGGTTGTTTTCGGCTTCTGCGCCGCCCTGTTCACGCTCGGCAATGCCGCCCTGCTGCCGCTCGTCAGCAGCGCATTGACCAAACGGGCGACGGGCGAGGCCAACCTGCTGATCGCGGCCTGCATCGTGCTGCCGCAGGTCATCGTGGCACTCCTATCGCCAACGGTCGGGCGCATCGCCGACCGGCTGGGCCGGCGCACCGTCGTGCTGCTGGCCTTCCTGTCGCTCGCCGTGCGCGCCTTTCTGTTCGCCTGGGTGACGGAGCCGGCCTTGATCGTCGCGATCCAGGCGTTCGACGGCATCGCGGGCGCCTGCTTCGGCGTGATGGTGCCGCTGGTCACGAGCGACATCGCCGGGCGCACCGGCCATTTCAACCTGTGCCTCGGGATGGTGGGGTTCGCGATCGGCATCGGTGCCACGATCAGCACCAGCCTCGCCGGCTGGACCGCGGATCATTTCGGCGACGTCGCGACGTTTTTGAGCTTCGCGGCCGTCAGCGCCGCCGGCGCCATCCTGGTCTGGGTGGCACTGCCGGAAACGCGTCCGGCGCGGCCGGAAGCCGCCTGACGTCGCACCGAAAACACGCGCGGCCGGGTGATCAGCCGGCGACGAGTGCCTGGAGCCTTTCAGCAACCTCGTGCAGCCGATAGGGCTTGCGGATGAAACGGCCGGCCCAGTCGAAATCGGCCGGTGCCTGTGCGCTGCCGATCTCGCCCGAGGTCAGAATGGTGCAGATCGCCGGATAACGCTCCGCGATCCAGCCGGCCAGGGCGAAGCCGTCCATCGCGCCCGGCATGCGGACGTCGGTGAAGACGACCGAGACGCCCGGCCCCTGTTCCAGGATCTCGACCGCTTCCTGCGCATCGGACGCTTCGACGACGGCAAAGCCGCGGTCGCGCAGCGCGTCTCCGACCGCCATGCGGATCAGGAAGTCATCTTCGACCACCAGGATGGCCGGATCGGTCCGTTCTATCGGTGCCATGGGTTCGGTACCTCGAGACGCCGCGATGCGGATCGACGGAAGGGGAAGTTCGGCACCGCGGTATCGTCAGTCATCATGACCCGATCTCACCACCAGACCCTCACCGGTTCATGAAGATTTGATCGGCTTCGGCTACAGAAAGTTCGGCGCGCAGGCACGCCGCCACTCTCGTGCGGAACGAGTGCTGGAACTCGCGTCGGCGCTAAATTAACGTCGGGCGGACAACGCCGACTTCGGCGAAACGGTGAGGCGCAAAGGTGGATCTCGTCCGCGGTCCGGCCATCGCAACCATACACGGGAGCGGCCGTTCACAGCGCACAGGGCCGATTGGGGGAACGTCGGTGACAAGAAGCCGGAAACGGTCGCGCCTAGGCGGAGCGGAAAGGAGATCGCCGGGATCTTCCGGCATGGCCGGTCTTGCGCTCGCCGGAATTATGGCCGGCATCGTCTCGCCCGCCGCGGCCCAAACCATCGACGAGTTGCGGCAGCTTTCGATCGAGGAGCTCGCGAACGTCCAGATCTCCTCGGTTTCCAAGACGTCCGGACCGCTGAGCGACGCGCCGGCGGCGGTCTATGTCATCAGCCACGAAGACATCGTCCGGTCCGGTCTGACCCGTATTCCGGAGCTTCTGCGGCTGGCGCCCAACCTGGAAGTCGCCCAGCTGAGCCCGACCAGCTACGCGATTTCGGCGCGGGGCTTCAACGTCGGCAACAACGCCAGCCTGTCCGACAAACTGCTGGTGCTGGTCGACGGCCGCAGCGTCTATACCCCGCTGTTCGGCGGCGTCTATTGGGACATGCAGCAGGTGCTGCCGGAGAATATCGAGCGGATCGAGGTGATCAGCGGTCCCGGCGCCACGCTATGGGGCGCCAACGCCGTCAACGGCGTCATCAACATCATCACGCGCAAAGCGTCGGATACCCAGGGCGGGGTCCTGACCATCGGTGCCGGCAATCTCGAACGCAGCGCCAGCCTGCAATATGGCGGCAAGATCGGCGACAACCTGACCTATCGCGTCCATGCCGAGGGCGCCTATTACAGCCCGTACCAGGTTCCCGGCGGGCCCGACGCAAGCGACAGCTGGTCCAAACCACAGGGTGGCTTCCGGATCGACTGGACCCCGGCGGGCGACGCGCTGTCGCTGCAGGGCGACATCTACCAGGCATCCGAGGCGCCCAACGGCTCGATCGGCGGCCGCGACATGCTGGCCAGTTGGCAGCATCAGCTGGGCAACGGGTCGCTCCAGCTGCAGGCCTATTTCGACGAGGCCAAGCGTTACCTGGACGACGGCAATGGCGGCTTCTCGATCGCTACCTACGACGTCGAATTCCAGCACAGCTTCACGCTCGGTGCCCGGAACAGCATCGTCTGGGGCGCCGGCGACCGGGTCATCAGCTATCACTTCGAGAATACGGCGCTCGCCTTCGTGCCGGCCGGGCAGACGCTCAACCTGTCGGACATCTTCGGCCAGGATACGATCGGTCTCAGCGACAGGGTCAAGCTGACGCTCGGCCTCAAGCTGGAGAACGATCCGTTCGCCGACACCGAGCCGCTGCCGAGCGCGCGCATCTCGTGGAAGGTGACCGACGATGCGTTGCTCTGGTCGGCGGTGTCGCGGGCGATCCGTGCGCCGACGCCGGTCGATCGCGACCTGGTCGAAAGCCTCGGGGGAGCGCCGTTCCTGACCGGCTCGCAGAGCTTCGTGCCCGAGGTGCTGACCGCCTACGAGGTGGGAACGCGCATCCAGGCTTCGCCGAGGCTGTCGTTCTCGGTGTCGAGCTTCTACAACGTCTATGACGATCTGAGGACCATCGAGACGGCGCCCGGCGGGTTCCTGCCGCTGCGCTGGGGCAACAAGATGATGGGCCTGGTCTACGGCACCGAAATCTGGGGCAGTTTCCGGGTCGCCGACTGGTGGCGCCTGAGCGCCAGCGTCGATCTGCAGCACGAGCACCTGCGCTTCAAGCCGGGCAGCAGCGGGATCGGCGGCCTGGCCTTCGCCGCGGAGGATCCGAACCATCAGGCGACCCTGCGTTCGTCGATGAACCTCGCAGACGACGTCACCTGGGAAGCCGACCTGCGCTATGTCGGCAAATTGCAGAACACCACGGTGCCGGAATATGCCGAGATGAACACCAGTCTGGGCTGGACCCTCTCCAAGTCCCTGGAGGTCACCCTCTCCGGGTTCAACCTGCTGCATGCCCACCACGTGGAATTCCTCGAATCGGGACAGAGCGACCAGATACCGCGCAGCTTCTTCGTGGCGACCCGGTGGAGATTTTGACCGTGCCGGCGATCGAGAGGGATAGGGCCAGACCGGCCCGCCGCGACCGACGACCCGCGGGCGCCTGAGCGATGACCGGCCCGCGACCGGCAAGCGGCCGTTTCAAGCGATGGGGTTTCATCGCTGCGGCCCTGCTGTGCCTGGGCCTGTCGGATGCCCGCGCCGACGACGGTCCGGGCGTGGCCGCGATCGAGGCTGCCTATCTGACCAAGTTCGCGGCCTTCGTCGACTGGCCCGCCGGCGAGCCTGCCGGCCCGCGAACGCTCTGCGTATTCGATCACGACCAGATCGCGGGCCTGATCGAGATTGCCGAGAGCAAGCCCGCCGCGGATGCCAGCCCGACGGCCCTGCGTCGTCTCGCACCGGGTGCGCCCACAGCAGGATGCCAGATCCTGTTCATCGACGCCGACGGGAAAGCGAACACGCCGCCGCCCGAAGCCGCGGTCCCCGGCGCGTCGACGCTCGTCGTGACCAACCAGGCGGAGGAGGGGCACAAGGGCGTCATCAATTTCGTCGTGCGCGACAATCACGTGCGGTTCGAGATCGATGATGCCCAGGCGGCACGGCGCGGACTGACGATCAGTTCGAAATTGCTGAGCCTTGCCGTTGCCGTAAGGCCGAGGGAGCCATGAAGGACACGCCGATGATGCGCCGTTCGCCAGCCGCATTCTTCAGTCGGTCCCTGCCGACATTCGCCCTGTCGGCCGCCGCGATCCTGTTGCTCGCCGGCCTGACGATCGTGCTCTATACCGACCATTCCTACCGCTACGAGCGCATCGGACAGCTGACGGTGCAGGCAGGCATCCTGGCGTCGACCGTGACCGCCGCCGTGGCGTTCGACGACAAGGAGGCCGCCCGCGAATATGTCGGTGCGCTCGAAGCGGACCCGGCCTTGCGCGCGGCGGCGGTCTATGGTGCCGACGGCACCCTGTTCGCCAGCTATCTGCGCGACGGTGCGATGCCGCTGCCCGACCGGCTGCAGCTGGGATCCATCCCGACCGAAGACGGACGCCTCGCCGTCACGGCCCCGATCATCCAGAACGGCGTCCTGCTGGGCACCGTTTTCGTGCGGACCCTGTCGGAACCGTTCCAGCAGCAGGTCCAGCGCTATGGCGCGATCGCGCTGCTGGCGATCATGGCAGCCCTGGTGGTCGGCGTCCTGGGCGTGGGGCAGGCCGCGCTGACCCGCGCGAACGTCGAGCTGGGGCAGCACGCCGCCGAATTGGCGGCGGTGAACGCCCAGTTGGAACACCAGATCGCGGAGCGCGAGCGCATCGAGGAGACGCTGCGCCAGGCCCAGAAGATGGAGGCGGTCGGCCAGCTGACCGGCGGCATCGCCCATGATTTCAACAATCTGCTGCAGATCATCCTGGGCAATCTCGACATCCTGAAACGGCTGGCGCCGGCCGGTGATCCGGCGTTCGGCCAGAAACTGGATGCGGCGGTGCGCGCCGGCGAGCGGGCCGCGGTGCTGACGGCGCAGCTGCTCGCCTTCGCCCGGCGCCAGCCGCTCGATTCCCGCCCGGTCGAAATGAACAAGCTGGTCGCCGGGATGTCGGACCTGCTGCGCCGGACCCTGGGCGAAGGGATCGTGATCGAGACCGCCCTGTCGGGCGGGCTGTGGTGGGTCTCCGCCGATGCGAACCAGCTGGAAAACGCCCTGCTGAATCTCGCAGTCAATGCCCGCGACGCGATGGAACGCGGCGGCCGGCTGACCATCCGGACGCGAAATGTGCAGCTGGACGAGCTTGACGAGGACGATCCGGCCGCGAGCCCGAGCGGCCCCTACGTCCTCGTCGCCGTGGGCGATACCGGCAGCGGCATGTCCGGAGACGTCATCAAGAAGGCGTTCGAACCGTTCTTCACCACCAAGGAGTTCGGGCGCGGCACCGGGCTGGGGCTGTCGCAAGTCTATGGGTTCGTCAAACAATCGGGCGGCCACATCAGGATCGTGAGCGCGGTCGGCAGCGGGACGACGATCGAAATCTATCTGCCCCGGATTCCCGATCCCGATCTGCGCCCGGTCGCAGCTCACGCACCGCAGGAAATGCCCCAGGGCTCCGACCAGGAACTGATCCTGCTGGTCGAAGACGACGAGAACGTGCGCGAAATCGGCCTCGAGATGCTGCGAGGCCTGGGCTACCGGGTGATCGAGGCCGAAGACGGGCGGGCGGCGCTGCGCCTGCTCGAGGGCGAACCGCGCGTGCGCCTGTTGTTCACCGATATCGGCCTGCCGGGCGACATGACCGGCTGGCAATTGGCCGAGGAAGCGCGCCGGCGCCGCCCGGAACTGCCGGTCCTGCTGACCACCGGCTACGCACCCGATCTGGTTGCTCACCAGGGCCGGCTCGACCGCGGGGTCGACCTGATCGGCAAGCCCTTCACCTATGCAGCGCTCGCCCACAAGGTCCGGCATATCCTGGAAGGGCGCCCCGTCCCCAAGGTTTGAACGGCCTCGGGCTCATCCCACCGACCGCCCCGCCAGATGCTCGCGGCGGGCGCGCAGCCACCAGGCGTAGGGCTCCGGCCAGGCGGAGAAGCTCGCATCGCCCAACCGTTCGGCGGCATGGGCCGCCCAGAACGGGTTGCGCAGTACTTCGCGCGCCACCGCGACCAGGTCCGCCGATCCGTCGGCGACGATCCGCGCCGCCTGCTCCGGCTCGGTGATCAGGCCGACGACCTGGGTCAAGACGCCGGTCCGGCGCCGGATCTCCGCCGCCAGCGGAACGTGGTATCCCGGCACGCGGGCGAAGGCCGAGGCGTTGGACGACAGGCCCGACAGGCCGCCCGACGAGACGTCGATCACGTCGATACCGCAGCGCACCAGCTCCGGCACCAGGGCGAGCGTATCTTCCAGTTCCCAGCCGCCCGCAACGCCGTCGATCGCCGAGATGCGGAAAAAGAGCGGCTTGCCCGCCGGCCAGGCGGCGCGTACCCGGGCCGCGACCTCGAGCGCGAAACGCATCCGGTTCGATCGGCTGCCGCCATAGCCGTCGTCGCGGAAGTTGGCGAGCGGCGACAAGAAGGAATGGATCATGTAGCCGTGGCCGCCATGCAGCTCCAGCGCCTCGAACCCGGCATGGTCGGCGAGTGCGGCGGCACGGACGTAGGCGGCCTGAACCTGTTCGATCATCGCAAGATCCATGGCGACGGGCGTCTGCGCCGCGGCCCGGCTGGGCACGGCGCTCGGCGCCCAGAGCGTCCAGGGCGGCTCGCCGCGTGCGGCATCGGCGCCCGTCAGCGGGCGCTTGCCCTCCCACGGCCGGCTGATGGCGCCTCGCCGGCCGGCATGGGAGATCTGGATGCCCGGTACTGCCCCCATCGACCGGATGAAGCCGGTCAACCGCCGAAGCGCGTCGGCCTGCACCGCGGACCAGATGCCCATGTCGCCATAGGAGATGCGCCCGACCGGATCGACCGCCATCGCTTCGGTGAACACGATGCCCGCATTGCCCATGGCGAACTGGCCCAGATGGACGAGATGCCAATCCGCCGGCATGCCGTCCACCGCCATGAACTGCTGCATGGGCGAGACGGTGACGCGGTTGCGCGCCCGCACGTCTCGGAGCGCGATCGGTTCGAACAGGCCGCCGGCCGGTGCATCCGCCATGAGCGATCCCTCTGCCAAATTGCTTTTGATCGCGATTTAGATCATAAATATCGATTATGTGATCAGAATTCCTTCAACGAGCGGGCCTGCCGCCCATGGGAACGCCGACGCCGCATCCCAAGCTGGTCTATTTCGCCGAGCGCCACCCCTCGTTCGATCCGGTGGGCTTCAAAGCGCGATGGCGCCAGCATGGCGCGCTGGGCATGAGCCTGCCGCGGTGGCGCAACATCGAGCGCTATGCACAATGCGACCCGATCCCGCTGTCCGCCGCCGGTTTCGCGCCGCTCGAGTGCGACGGCGTCGCCCTGGTCTGGTATCGCAGCGAGGCGACCCGCCAGGCCCATGGCGCGGATCCCGCGGCAGCGATGACGAAAGCGGACGAGCGGGAGACCTTTGCCCGCCCTGTCGCCCAATTCGCCCTGCTGACCGACGAAATCATCTTCAAGATGGCAGCGTCGGGCCGGCCGAAGCTGTTCGTCGCCCTCCGGCGCGCCGAGGCGCTGACCGCCGCCGCGTTCCGCGACTTGTGGTGCGGTGCGGTCGGTCCGCGCCTGGTGGAACGGGTCGGGTCGCTGGATCCCGGCGGCGGCTATGTCCAGAACCATGCGCGTGCCACCCCGTCGCCCCAGGGCTTCCCGGCCGATTGCATCGACGAGATCGCGCTCCGCGATCCGTCCGGCTTCCTCGATCGCCTGCGGGAAACGCTGGATCATTCGCACATCGTCGCGTCCGTCCGCTGCGTCCTGACCCAGGAAACCTTGCTCCATCCGGCGGCCGAATAGACGCTCAGTGGTAATCGTCCATGGCGGCGCGGGTGAACGGCAGGATCTCGTCGAACGCGCCGCGCCGCGCCTTTTCGACCCATTGCGGGTCGGCGAGAATGGCCCGCCCGACGGCGGCGAGATCGAAATCGCCGCGCGCCAGCCCTTCCTCGACCATGCGCAAGTCCGTCACGCTGGACGCGACATTGTCGGCCGTCCGGAAGAACTTGGACTGGTGCGGCTGGTCGAGGCCGATGCTGCCGACCGCGATGACCGGCCGATGGGACAGGTGCCGCGTCCAGGCGGCGAGCGATTTCGGATCGCCGTCGAACGCGCTTTGCCAGAAGCGGCGGGTGCTGACGTCGAAGATGTCCACGCCCGCCCGGGTCAGGAGGCGCAGGAACAGGCCCAGTTCCTCGGGCGTCTCGGCGATCCGCGCGTCATAGTCGGTCGCCTTCCACTGGGAAAATCGGAACAGGATCGGAAAGCCGTCCCCGACCGCCCGGCGCATCGCGCCGACGACCTCGACAGCGAGGCGGCAGCGATTCTCGATCGTCCCGCCGTAGCCATCGTCACGCCGGTTGTCCACCGGCCAGAAAAACTGGTCCAGCAGATAGCCATGCCCGCCATGGATGGCGACGCCGTCGAAACCCAGCTCGCGCGCGCTATAGGCGCTGCGGGCGTAGGAATCGGCGACGTCGCGCATGTCGTCGTGGGTCATCTCGACGACCAGGGTCTGCCCATCCTGCTCGATCTTCGACGGCCCGAACCCCGGCAGCGCCGGGTCCGGCGGCGCACCCCGCTTGCGGTTGTTCCCGACGTGCCAGATCTGCGGGACCATCGCGGCGCCCAGCCCGTGGACGGCGTCGAGCACCCGGCGCCAGCCGGCCAGCGCGGCCTCGCCGAAAAAATGCGGGACGTTCTGATAAACGGGCGCGCCCGGATGATCGATGTAGGTCGCCTCGCTGACGATCAGGCCGACGCCCGCCGCGGCACGCCGCCGGTAATAGTCGACGACCGCCGCATCCGGGACGCCGCCTGGCGAGCGGTACCGACTCATCGGCGACATCACAATACGATTCCGAAGATTCAAGCCGGAAATCGTGACGGGACTGAATAAAGGCGAAAACACATCAGTAGACATATGTCATTCCCCAAGTATTTTTGGAATTATCTTGTAATCATAAATCGAATATTGACTTTCCATTTTTTGAGAACATGATTTGCTCGTCATTTAACTTCGGGAGCGAAATCATGCGCGTCGGATTTGTCGGCCTGGGACTCATGGGCTTGCCGATGGCACGTCACCTGATTGCCGGCGGCCATCAGTTGTTCGTCGCCAGTTCGTCGTCGCAGCCGCTGGAGATCCTCGCGGCGGCCGGCGCCACGGTTTGCGCCACGCCCCGCGAAATCGCGGACCAGGTCGACGTTTTCTTTTCCTGCCGGGTCACGCCCGAACAATCGCGCGAGACATTCCTGGGCGCGGACGGGGCGATCCAGGCCGGGAACCGGGAATTGTTGTGCGTCGACCTGTCGACCATCGATCCCGAAACCTCGAAGGCGATCGGCCAGGCCCTGGCCGACCGGGGCATGGGCTTTCTCGATGCGCCGATCAGCGGCGGACCCGACGGCGCCGCAGCGAAGACGCTGAGCATCATCGTCGGCGGCGCCTCGGCGGATGTGGATCGCGCGCAGCCGCTGTTCGATCTGCTGGGCAAGAAGACGTTCCACATGGGGCCGATCGGCGCCGGTGTGGCCGCCAAGCTGTGCAACAACATGATCACCATCACGACCCATGCCCTCTTGGCCGAGGCCATGGTGCTGGGCGTCAAAGCCGGCATCGATGCCCATCGGCTCTATGAAGTGCTGAGCGCCAGTTCCGCCAGCAGCCGTTCGCTGGAGCGGGTGGTGCCGCACCATTTCCTCAAGCGCAACTTCGAGCCGGCGGTGATGATGGCGACGGTGGTGAAGGACCTGGAATGCGCGGTCGATACCGGCCGCAAGCTGGGCGTCCGCCTGCTGCTGCCCAACGTGGCGCTGCAATGCTTCGTCGAAGCCGCCGGCCTCGGCCACAGCGGGGACATCGCGTCGGTCATCCTGCCCATGGAGGCGATCGCCGGCGTCAAGGTCGGCACGAGCTGAGCGATCCGCCGCGCCCGGCGACCCGCCGCAGAAACGCTGGGTTTTCCGCCCATTTCCAGCTCGTTCGGACAACGGGTTCACGAGGAGAGAAATTGACATTATGATATTTCTCTTCATATTCGTGATGGATCCAGTACCATAGCCCCATAAGAAAAACGCCAGGAATTTTGTCTCACGACAGAAATTCCAAGCCACCCGGGAGGATCGGATGCTCGACAGAATGCAGCTCGGCCGACGGCAAGCCTTGGCGCTCGGCCTTGGCGCGGGGGCGGCGATGCTGCTGCCCGGCAAAGGCCTCGCCGCTGCGCAGAAGATGGAAATCCTGGTCGCCTACTACGGCGCGCTGATCAACACCGCGGTCGTCGGCGTCGGGCTCGAGAAGGGCTATTATTCCACGCCCCTGGTCGAGGTCACCGACGCGGTCAGCACGACCGGCGGCGGCACGGCGATCCGCAACATGGTCGGCGGCAACGTCGACTATGGCATCGTCGGCACGTCGGCCGCGCTCACAGGCATGCGCGAGGGCATCGACGTCCGCATCGTCCATGGCGCGATCCGCACTATGGAAGACCTGTTCTGGGTCTCGATGCCCAACAGTGGCATCAAGTCGATCCAGGACCTCAAGGGCAAGAAGATCGGCTTCACCAAGCCGAAATCGATCAGCGAGACCATGATCCGCTGGATGCTGAAGAAACACGGCATGGACGGACAGGTTCAGCTCATCTCGACCGGTGCCGTGGGCTCCGGCCTGTCGGCACTGGAATCCGGCGGCGTCGACGCGACGCTGATCCTGGAGCCGCTGTGGAGCGCCCGGAAGGGCCGCTACCAGGTCGCCTTCACCCTGTCGGAACTGCCGCCGATGAGCCAGATGGTCGGCGTCGCCACCGGCAAGATGATCCGCGAGCAGCCGGAGGTGCTGAAGGCGCTGATTGGCGCCTGGGGCAAGTCGGTCGACTTCACCTACAGCAACGGCGACGAGGCGGCGGCCCTGATGTCCAAGCGCTACGGCGCGCAGAACCTGCCGGTCGACGTGGCCAAGGAGGCGGTCGCGAATCTGCAGAAGATCAAGTACTGGAGCCGCGGCGAGATCGACATCGTCGGACTCGACTTCTGGGTCCAGGCGATGAAGGAGCAGGGCGAATGGGAGGGCGATCCCGACTGGTCGAAGATGATCAACCAGACGTTCCTCGCGGAAAACCTGCGCCGATGACCTTGATGAAGCGCAGTCCGGCGGTACCCGGCCGGATCGAGACGCCGGACGCGATCAGCGTCTCGATCTCCCAGGTAACGCGGGTCTATGCCGGCATGATCCATGCGCTGGGTCCGATCGACCTGACCTTGCGGCACAACGAGTTCTTCGCGGTCGTAGGCCCCTCCGGATGCGGCAAGTCCACCCTGCTCGACGTGCTGGCCGGCCTCAACAAGCCGACCGGCGGCGCCATCCTGTTCGAGGGCAAGCCGGTCGACGGCAGCGTGCCCGACGGGGTCGGCGTCGTGTTCCAGGAGGACGCGACCTTTCCCTGGCTGACCGTCGCCAGCAACATCGGCTTCGGCCTGCGCCGCCGGGGCATGGCGAAACCGGAAATCGCCAAGCGGGCCGAGCGGGCGCTCAATTTCATGGGCCTCGCGGCCTTCGCCGACGCCTATCCCAGCCAGCTCTCTGGCGGCATGCGCCAGCGGGTCTGCATCGCCCGCACCCTGGTGATGGAGCCGCGGCTGATCCTGCTCGACGAGCCGTTCGGGGCGCTCGATCAGCAGACGCGGCTGCTCATGGGCGACGAGCTGCTGCGCCTGTGGCGCGAGACCGGCGCCACCGTCATGCTGATCACCCATTCGATCGACGAGGCCGCCATGCTGGCCGACCGGGTCGGCGTGATGTCGTCCCGTCCCGGCCGTTTCATCGAGATCATCGAAACCGGCTGGCCGCGCGACCGCGACAGCCGGATCGCGACCCATGCCGAGTTCGGCCAGGTCACTGCCCGGATCTGGCAGCTGCTGCGCGGGGAATCGATGAAGGCGATGGCGGCGCAGTCGGCCCTGCAGGCATGAGGCTGGCGACGCTCATCCGCATCATCATCGTGCTGGCGGTCGTGCTCGCGCTCGAACTGGTCGCACGGCTGGGCTGGGTCAAACAGGGCCTGCTGACGCCGCCCACGGCGATGGTCGGCGAATTGTGGTCGCTGATGCACACGGCCGGGTTCTGGCACGACGTCTGGTTCAGCGCGAAGGCGACCGTGATCGCCTTCGCGCTGGCGATGGTCGTGGGCTGCACGCTCGGCGTCGTGCTGCACGGCCTGCCCCGGTTCCGCGACGCGATCGAGCCGCTGCTCTCGTCCTACTACGCGCTGCCGTTCTTCGCGCTCTATCCGCTGTTCGTCGTGCTGATGGGCATGAACCAGTCGCCGATCATCCTGCTGGGCTTCCTCTACGGCGTCATGGCCGTGATCATCGGAACCTTGAGCGGGCTCGACCGGATCCCGAAGGTGCTGCGTCGGACCGGCAGGATCCACCAGCTGTCCGGGCTGCGCGAGGCAATGTTCATCTCGCTGCCGGCGGCGGCACCGCACATCTTCACCGGCGGCAAGCTCGCGTTCGGTTACGCCATAACCGGCGTGCTGGGCTCCGAGTTCATCCTGGCCGACGCCGGCTTCGGCTATGACATCTCCTATGCCTATAATAATTTCGAAGACAGGAAGATGTATGCCCTGCTGCTGTTCCTGCTGATCGTCATCTCGGCGCTGACGATGCTGATCCATCGCGCGGAAGGCGCCATCCAGCATCGCTCCGGTCCGGTCCGGTCGTCCAGCGAGCACAAGGACGTCTCGAAACTGTCGAAGGCGTTGGCGGCGCTCGGCATCGCGGCCGTGCTGCTGATCGCCTGGCAGGGCGTGCATGATTTCGCCGGTACGGAGGCGTTGGCCCCGCCGCTGCAGACCGCAGAGCATCTCTGGGCGATGGCCGGGACCGACGGGTTCTGGGGCCATGTCGGCGAAACCGCGCGGGCGATCGGCCTCGCCCTGTTCTTCTCGTGTGCCGCCGGTACCCTGCTCGGCATCCTGATAGGCATGAGCCCGATCGCGAGCGAGGTGGTCTCGCCCCTGCTGGTCACGCTCTATGCGCTGCCCAAGGTGGCGCTCTATCCGCTGGTCCTGCTGTTCTTCGGCATCGGCCTGACCGCCAAGGTCGTGTTCGGTGCGATGTACGGCATGATCCCGATGATGCTGATCGCGATGAACGCGATCCGCAGCATGAACAGGACCCTGCCGAAGACCGCGCGCGTTCTGCAGCTGTCGCGCGCGCAGACCATCGGCACCGTCATCATTCCGGCGATCGTGCCGGAGCTGGTCACCGGCATCCGCGTCAGCTTTTCCATCACGTTCCTGGGCGTGATGATCGGCGAGATGTTCGCGTCCAGCCGCGGGCTGGGATTCCTGATCATGAACAGCATCGATATCAACGACACCGCCACCATGATGGCCGTGACGATCCTGATCGCCGCCTTCGCCATCACCGTCAACGCCGGCCTGATGGCGGCGGAACGCAGCATGGCCAAGGCCTGACCGGATCGGCGCTTTGAAAGGAGTTTGCATGTCAATCGAGGCAAAGCCCGTCGCGGACGAGACGGACCGGCTGCCCCTGTTCCCGTTCACCCGCACGCGCCAGTTCGAACTGCCCGCGCAATATGCCGAGGCGCGCGGCGGGTGCCCCGTCACACCCGTCCAATTGTGGAACGGCCAGAAGGCCTGGCTGCTGACGCGCCACGCAGATTTCTGCTCGGTCCTGGTCGACCCCCGCTTCTCGGGAGAGTTCGCGCGCCCCGATTTTCCGACCGTGACCGAGGCCCGGCGCGGCATCGACAAGGCGGAGCGCGCTTTTGTCGGCATGGACAATCCGCGCCACGACCATTACCGCCGCATGCTGCTGAAGGAATTCACGGCGAAGCGCATGCTGGCGCTGCGGCCGCAGATCGCCGCCATCACCGACGATCTGCTGAATGCGATCGAGCGGAAGGGCCCGCCGACCGACCTGATTGCCGCACTGGCGGTCGAGATGCCGGCGCTCGTCATGTGCGCGCTGTTCGGCTCGCCCTACGAGGACCATACCTACATCGCGAAATGCGCGGCGGGCCGGCACGGCCTGTCGCAATCGCCCGAGCAGGCGGCGCAGTCCGCGGCCGACCTGGTGGACTATTGCCGCCAGCTGATCGCCAAGAAAGAGGCGAACCCGGCGGACGACATGCTGAGCCGCGTCATCCGGGACTATGTCCTGACCGACGAGCTGAGCCGTGAGGATCTGGCCGACATGTGCTCGATGATCCTGCGGGCCGGCCATGACACGACGACGAACATGATCGGGCTCGGGACCTTGCTGTTCCTGCAGCATCCGGAGCAACTGGCGCGGCTCAAGGCCGAGCCGGACCTGATCGAGTCGGCGGTCGACGAACTGCTGCGCTATCTGTCGCCGGTGCAGTTCGCGCCGCGGCGCGTCGCGCTCGAGGATGCCGAGGTGAACGGCGCCCGGATCCGCAAGGGCGACGGGATCTTCGCGGTCAATGCCGCCGCCAACCGCGACGAGACCGAGTTTCCCGATCCCGACGCATTCGACATCGGCCGCGATGCCAGCAACCACCTGGCCTTCGGCTATGGCATCCATCGCTGCCTGGGCCAGGGCCTGGCGCGCATCGAGCTGCAGATCGTATTCCCGAAACTGTTCGAGCGCTTCCCGGACCTGCGCCTGGCGACACCGCTGGAAAGCGTCCCGTTCAAGTACGATTCCCAGATCTACGGGCTGTACAAGCTGCCGCTGGAATGGTGATCGGACGGCAATAGTGATTGCATTTATGATGTAACACATCAACAATATGATGAATAAGATCACCGGGGGAACGGGATGAGTGCCGACGCTGCGTCGCCGAAGGTCGTGATCATTACCGGCGGCCTGAGGGGCATCGGCCTCGCGACGGGCGAATTGCTGCGCTCGGAGGGATGGCAGGTCGTGCTGGCCGACCTCGACGAGGCGGATGCGGATCTGCACCGCGGCTTCGACTGCCGCCAGTTGGATGTGACCAGTACGCCGTCCGTGGACGGGCTCGCGGCCTCGGTGGTCGAGACCTACGGCCGCATCGACGGGCTGGTCAATGCCGCCGGTTTCAACCGGCATCAGCGGGTCGAGGAACTGGAGGACGAGACCTGGCAACGTCTGCTCGACGTCCATCTGGGCGGCGCGATGCGTCTGTGCCGGGCGATGGCGGCGCCGCTGCGGCAGAGCGCCGGCGCCGTGGTCAATTTCTCGTCGATCAATTCCCGGGTCGGCCGCCCGCGCCGGGCGCCCTATGCCGCGGCCAAGGCCGGCATCGAAGCGTTCACCCGGACCCTCGCGGTCGAATGGGCGCCCGAGGTCAGGGTCAATGCCGTGGTGCCCGGCATCGTCAACACGCGGATGGTGCAGCAGAACATCGAGCGGGGGCTGGTGCAGGTCGACAGCCTGATCGGGTTCATCCCGCTGAAGCGCATGGCGGAGCCGGCCGAACTCGCGTCCGTCGTCGAATTCCTGCTGTCGCCCCGATCCAGCTACATCACCGGCCAATCGATCGTCGTCGATGGCGGTGCTACCTCCAACGGCGATTGGTGACCGACCCTTTCACGACCGGCAGGCAGGCATGGGCAAGATCAAGATCCACATCGACCAGGTGAAATGCGTCGGCGCCGGGCAATGCGTCATGGCATCGCCCCAGGTCTTCGACCAGCGCGAGGAGGACGGCATCGTGTTTCTGTTGATGGACGAGGCGCCGGCCGACCTGGTCGCATCGGTCCGCAAGGCGGCCAAGCTGTGCCCGGCGGTCGCGATCACGCTCGAAGAGCAATGATCCGCCATGGACAGGGTGGCGATCGTCGGAGCGTCCGCCGCCGGGCTCGCGGTCGCCGCGACGCTCAGGGATGAAGGCTTCGCCGGCACAATCGCCCTGATCGGCGAGGAGCGGCGGCCCGGCTACGACCGCCCGCCCCTCTCCAAGAAACTGCACTACCAGGAAGGCGATTTCGCGACCCTGCTGCTGACCGACCCGGCGGCTTTCGGGCGGCTCGATCTCGACTTGCGGCTGGGTCAGCGGGCCGTCGCGGCGGACGCCCGTCGCGGAACCTTGTCTCTGGCCGATGGCGCGACCGTCCCATGGGACGCGCTGGTGGTGGCGACCGGCGTCCGGCCGGCGATCCTGCCGGGCGGCGGGCTGACCCTGCGGACCTTCGACGACGCGATCCGCCTGGGCGAACATCTCGGATCGGCCGAAAAGGTGGTGATCGTGGGCGCTGGCTTTCTGGGCTGCGAGCTCGCGGCCCTGGTCGCCGCCAGCGGCCGGCGCGCGATCCTGGTCGATCCGCAGCCAGCGCCGATGGCGGACCGGTTCGGCCCGGCGGTCGCCGCCCGCCTATTCGCGCTGCATGCCGCTCGTGGCGTGGAGATGCATTTCGGCGTCCCCGTCGCCCGCATTCTGGCCGAACAGGCCGGCCCCAAGGATGTCGATCTGACGGATGGACGGCGGCTGGAGGCCGACCTGGTGGTGGTCGCGGTCGGGTCGCGTCCGGCCACCGAATGGCTCGCCGGCAGCGGGATCCCGGTCGAGAACGGCGTCACCTGCGACGAATATTGCCGCGCCTTGCCCAACGTCTATGCGGCAGGCGACGTCGCCAACTGGTTCAATCCACGCTATGCCCGACGCATGCGGATCGAGCATCGCATGAACGCGACGGAGCAGGGCGTGGCGGTGGCGGCCAACATCCTCGGTCGTGACCGGGCGTTCGATCCCATCCCCTATTTCTGGACCGACCAGTTCGACCAGAAGATCCAGGTCCATGGCCTGATCGGCGGCAACCGGCAGGTCGTTGAACTGACCGGGACCATCGGCACCGACAGTTTCGTCCTGGCCTATGTCGAGGCCGGCCTCATCGCGGGCGTCTTGGGCTGGAACGCGCCCGTCGGCGTCCGCAAGGCGAGGGCCCTGGTCGGCAAGCCACCGGCATGATACCCCTTGCCGGCACCACGCGTTTGACATGAACCACCTTGCTCGCCATCACGTCAAGGTTACGGAGAGACGAGAGGACCGAATGCCGCAGGATCAAGCCCGTTCGATCAAGAGAACCCTGGAAGTACTGGAGTATTTCGACGAGGAGAATCCCTCCGCATCGGTCGGCAGCATTTCGCGCGATCTCGGATATCCTCAATCCAGCACGTCGATTCTTTTAAAGAGCCTGCTGAACCTGGGCTATCTGTCCTACGACGACAAGACCCGGACCTATCGCCCGACGGCACGGGTCGCCCTGCTGGGCCGGGGCATCCGCTCCCATCTGCTGGGCGACGGCAATCTGATGGCGGCATTGGACGAGCTCAGCACCAAGACCGGCGAGCTGATCTTCCTCGCCTCCCAGGCCGGGCTGTCGGTTCACTACATCCACGTGATCCCCGCGACCAACCCGTTGCGCATGCATCTGCGCGCGGGCGCGGTGCGGCCGCTGGCCGGATCGTCGAGCGGCCATCTGTTCCTGGCGGCCCGGACCGACGCCGACATCGCCACGATCGTGAAGCGCAGCCAAGAGGTCGCCGAGCCCGGCAAGGCGCCCGACCTCGACGACGTGATGCGCGAGGTGCGCAAGATCCGCAAGGCTGGCTATGTGCTGTCGACCCGGACCGTGACGCCGGGCGGGGGCGTGCTGGGCATGATGCTGCCGCAGCAGTTCGAGCATCAGCCGCTGGCGATCTGCCTGGGCGGCGTCGGCTCCGTCGTGACCGAGAACGCCGACCGCTTCGTCCGCATCATGGCGGACGCGATCGCCCGCCACTTTCCCAGCCCCGCGAGCCAGAGCGCCTGAACTACCGCGGCCCGTCGGCGATGGTGTTGTTCAGTTCGCCGATGCCGTCGATCCAGGCAGTCACCGTCTGGCCGGCGCGCAGGTAGAATTTTTCGGGCTCCGCCCGGGCCAGCGCCACACCGGAAGGCGTGCCGGTGATGATGATGTCGCCGGGGTCGAGCCCGACCCGCGACCAGTAGGACACCAGGTACGCGACCGAGAAGATCATGTCGCTGGTGTTGGCATGCTGGCGCGACTCGCCTTCGACCTTCATGCCGATCTCCAGAGCCTGGGGATCGGGTATCTCGTCCGCGGTCACCAGCCACGGCCCCATCGGCGCGAAGGTCGGGAAGTTCTTGGCCAGCGTGATGCCGATCTGCGCCTCCATCTCCTTGCGCTGGATGCCCCGGGCGCCGATGTCGTTGCAGATCGTATAGCCGGCGACGTGCTTCAGCGCTTCGTCCTCGGTCACGTTCAGCGCCTTGGTGCCGATGACGACGGCGAGCTCGATCTCGTAATCGACGTCGTCGACGCCCTGGGGCACCAGGATCGCCGTATCCGGACCGGTCAGCGACGATGGGAATTTGGCGAAGGCCGAGGGAAATTCCGGAATGGTCACGACCTTGCCGCGCTTGGCCCACAGTTCCTGGCCCTCGCGCACGTGGTCCATGTAGTTGCGACCGACCGCGATGATCTTGCCCGGGTTCGTCACCGGCACGTCCAGGCGCCAGTCCGCCATGTCGGCCGGCGCCACGCCCCGGCCGAGCGCCGCGTCGCGCAGCGCGGCCAGCATGCCGAGGCCGCCGGCCTCGAGCCAGCCGTTCGCCTCGGGAACCATCAGCGTGTTCATCGGGACGGCGTCACGGGTCCCGGACATGGCGGCCAAGGCGTCGGGAACGGCGATGAACGCGCCGTCAGGCCCGGCGAACGCCAGGCATTTCCGGGCTTCCCGCCGGTGTCGCAGCGTGGCGATGCGCATGGGCCCGCCTCACCACAGCTCGAACGGGATGATCTCTCCCTGCGTGCTCCAGGCGACGGCCAGCAATTCCGTGTTCTCCGTCGCCGTGAACGCCGGATGTTCCTCGCCGCTCGGCAGCAGGAAATAGGACAGCCCGTCGAATTCCTTGCCGCCGAAATCCAGCAGGCCGCTCAACAGGAACACGGCGATATTGCCGGTCGGACGGCCCTTGGGCAGGGCGGCGCCCTTTTCCAGCTTGGCCATCTTGATGTTCGGCCCGCTCTCGAAGAAATAGGCCAGGTGCTTCGTCTCGAGGCCCTGCACCGACTTGTGGGGCAGCCAGGGATAGCCGCTCGACCGCATCACCACGTAATTGTTCAGGCGCCCCTGGGGATACTCGACCGGCTTGCCGGTGACCTGTTCCAGGATCGCCTCGTAGGCGTCGCGCTTGCGGCCGGTCGGGAAGGTATAGACCCCGTCCTCGAACTTTCCGGTCTCCGCCAGCTTGCGCTGGGCCTGAACGACCTCGTCCGGATCCGGATAGGGAATGCCCGACGGCCCTTCGAACTGGATGTCGGCGAAATGCAGCTGATCGTCGGCCTCGGTCGGGATCGGCTTGATCGGGCCGTAATGCACGCCCTCGGGCAGATAGAGACAGTCGCCGACGCCATATTCCTCGCGGTCGTAGCGCATCTTGCCCGACAGGACGAAGCGGACCTGCTGGAACGTGTGGCGATGGCGGGGCGAATGATAGATCGGTTCGGCATAGAGACTGCCGATGCGGGCACCGATGTGGCGCTTCTTGTCGAAGAATCCCTGATAGCGCTGGTTATAGCCCGGCCGGACGCCGATATCGACCCAGGGCAGGTCGGCTTCCCGAACACCTATCGCGGCATTGATCGTCATGGCGCAGACCACCTTTTCTGTCGGATCGCTTCCTCGGGGTTTTCATCATGATTACGATATAGACAATCACAATGTCAATGCAGACTCGGCCGGCGCGCGCTTCCCCCCGGCCCTGTGCCGGCCGTGCTTGCGGCCTGCCCGGCCGCCTCCTATCATGCGCGCGTCCTCCGGACCGGTTTCGGCGGCATCCGCCCAGGGTGGACGCGCCGGCAAGATCTCGGGTTCAAAACGGGCGGTTAGGCGGGGGTGTTCGTGGCATTAGTCAAGACGTCGACCTTGGCGGGTAGGGCAAAGCGCCGCGCCGAGCCACCGGCCGAGGGATCGGTGGCGCCAGCTGCCCCGGCACCGCAAAAGCCGGCAGCGCCGCGTGCATCCTCCCGCAAGCAGACCGCCGCGGAGCGGATCGGAGCGGCAACCCAGGAATTGGCGGGTGGTGTCACCCAGGCATCGTCTGCGGCGGAAGAACTGCGCCGGTCGCTCGAACAGATCGCGAGCGGCGCCGAAGAGGCCGCGGGCGCTTCCCATGAGTCGCTGGCCGCCGTCGGCTCGCTCAACGCCGCGTTCGCCG
Source organism: Aliidongia sp. (assembly GCF_035943795.1). Taxonomy (NCBI): domain Bacteria; kingdom Pseudomonadati; phylum Pseudomonadota; class Alphaproteobacteria; order Rhodospirillales; family Dongiaceae; genus Aliidongia; species Aliidongia sp. The sequence goes on from NZ_DASZBY010000032.1 coordinate 28,774, forward strand.
AGGCGCGGGAGAAGGCGATCACGTCCCGGCAACGGACCGAAGCACTGCAGTCCCTGCTGCTGGACGCCGCCTCGCAGATCCTGGCCTCGGTGACCGCCGTCGAGGCGAATGCCGAGCGTCAGCTGGGTTCGGTCGAAACCGTGGCAAAGCTGGAAGCGCGCGCGGTCGCCATCGCCGAGATCACCCGCACCATCGCCGACATCTCGGACCAGACCAACCTGCTGGCGCTCAATGCGGCGATCGAGGCGGCCCGGGCGGGCGACCACGGCCGCGGCTTCGCCATCGTCGCCGACGAGGTGCGGGCGCTCGCCGAGACATCGGAAAAGCGCTCGCGCGAGATCCACGCCCTGTCCGACCACATCGCCGAAGAGATCCGGACGCTGGCCCTGCAGATCCGCAATAGCGCGGAAAAGGCGGCGAGCGAGGCCAAGAGCAGTCGCGCGATCGCCACCGATCTCGATGCCATCCGCGCCCATGCCGTCAGTCTGGCGGAGGGCAGCCAGGCCGTGCTCGTCGCGGCCCAGGAAGCCGACATCGCCGCCAAGGAGGCCCAGCGCGGCACCGAGATCGTCTCGAGCGCCGCGGAGGAGCAGTCGGCCGCGGCGGCCGAGGCGCAACGGGCCGTTCAGCAGCAGAGCACGGCGCTGGACCAGAGCCGCAAGGCAACCGACATGCTGGCCCAGCTGGCAGCGGGATTCCGATCCGGTGCCGGCGCCAAGTCCGTGGTGCAGCAAGTGAGCGCCACGGCCGAGGAACTGTCGTCGACCATCCAGGAATTGTCGGGTGCCGCTGCGGAAATTCTGATCGCGATCGATCAGATCAACCGGGGCGCACAGATTCAGGCCGCTGCGACGCAGCAGTCCAGCACGGCCATGGCGCAGATCGAGAAATCCGCCGGGGCCGCCGGCGCCACCGCGAAGGCGGCGGTCGAACAGGTCGGTGCCGCCCAGACCCTGATCGCCGAGAGCAGCGCCGGCATCGCCCGGCTGGCCGAAGGCGTGGCGAGCGCCGTCGCGGAGACGCGATCAGGACTCGAACTGATCGGATCGCTGGAGAGCGCCGGGCGGCGCATCGACAAGATCGTCGACAGCATCGCGCTGCTGTCGGTCCAGACCACGATGCTCGCCGTCAGCGGGTCGGTCGAGGCCGCGCGCACCGGCGAAGCGGGCCGGGGCTTCGCGGTCGTCTCCGGCGACATCCGCACGCTGGCTCAGGACAGCGCCGACAATGCCGACCGGATCAAGGAGGTCGTCTACGAGATCCAGGGACAGATCGCCGCCGTGCGCCGTGATCTCGAACTGATCGCCGCAGCCTCCGAGGGCGAGATCCAGCAGAACCGCAAGATCGTCGACCGCCTGCAGGCGATCCAGGCCGACGTCGCCGGCATCAAGACCGGCAATGCCGAGATCGAACACAGCACCCAGTCGATCCTGATCTCGGTCCGGGAGGTCCTCGCCGGCACCCAGCAGATCGCGAGCGCCGCCGAGGAGGCGGCCGGCGCTGCCGGCCAGGCGGCGATCGCGGCGCGGCAGCAGGCCCGGAGCGCCGAGGACCTGGCCGCCGCCATCGAAGAGATCGCCTCGCTCGCCGACGAACTTCACGCCTCGGACGCCTGACGACCATGTCGACTGAGCGGGCTCCCGACCAGGACGGAAAGGTGCTCTCGTTTCGCGTCGGCGACCTGCGCCTCGCCGTCGCGGCCGGCGATGTCGCCCAGGTGGTGCGCTCGCCGCGCCTGACCCGCGTACCCCACGCGCCGGCCAGCCTCAGCGGCGTGGCCAACCTGAGGGGCGCCGTCATCCCGGTCCTATCCCTGGCGCATCTGCTGGGCCAGCAGGCGGCAGGGGCCGCGACGGTCGCCCGCGTCATCCTGCTCGACCGCATGCCGCCGCTGGGGCTGGCGGTCGACGAAGTCACCGCGTTCGCCGCGATCGATCACGGTGCCACGGCCCGGGGCAGCGGCGGCGCGCGGCTGTTCGTCGACGAGGCAGGATCCCGCCGTCTGATCGACCTGGATGCGCTGCTGGCGCACGAGTTCGGATCTCGTCCACAAAGGTCGGCGGTCGCGACCAGAACCGCGGGCGATGCGGCGACGCCGGTCCGGACGGCTGCGCGCGACGTCGGCCTGCTGGGTTTCGAGCTGGCGGGGCAGGCGTACGCCCTGCCGCTGGAGCATGTCCGCGAGGTCATGACCCTGCCGCCGGAAATCGTCGGCATGCCGCGCCTCGACGACGCGCTGCTGGGTGTTGTGGCCTATCGCGGCGGCTTCCTGCCGCTGGCCTCGCTCGCGGCCCTGCTGGGCCTGCCGCCTTCGCCCCTTGCGGCCATCGGCCGCGTGATCGTCACCAGGATCGGCGCCTCGATCGTCGGCCTGGTCGTCGATCGGCTGAAATCAGTGATGCGCGCGCCCGAGAGCGCGATCGGTCCGGTCCCGGCCGTGCTCAACCGCGGCGCCGGCGAGGCCCAGATCGAGTCGATCCTGCGGCTCGACGGCGGCAGCCATCTCGTCTCGATCCTTTCGCCCGAACATCTGTTCCGGGATGACACGACCGCGCATATCCTGACCGACGGGTATGACAAGGAGGCCGGACCCTTGACCGACAGCGACGGCGCCGCCACCGAACGCTTCGTCATCTTCACGCTGGGCGACGAGACCTACGGCCTGCCGATCGCCGCCGTCGACGAGATCGTCCGCCTGCCGGACCCGATCACCCGGATGCCGCGCGCGCCCGCCTTCGTCGAAGGGGTGATGAATTTCCGGGGACGGGTCATTCCGCTGATCGACCTGCGCCGCCGGTTCGATGTCGAGGACGGGCCGACGATCGGCCGGCGCCGGGTGCTGGTCACCCGGATCGGCGAGCTTCAGGCCGGCTTCATCGTCGATGCCGTGTCCGAAGTCGCCGATCTGGCCCGGGACCGGATGAGCGCGACGCCGGAATTACCGGGTGACGGCGCGCGGGTGTTCGATCGCGTGGTCGATCTGACGGACGACCGGCGCATGGTCCTGCTGGTCGATCCGGAAGCCATGCTCGATCGCGTCGAGGCCGATCTGCTGACGGGGATGAAGGCTGCGAGCGAGCCGTGATCAAGATCCTCATCGTCGATGATTCGCCGCTGATGCGCCGGTTGCTCGACGGCATCTTCCAAGCGACCGGCGAATTCGAGGTCGCCCTGGCGCGCAACGGCGTCGAGGCGTTGCGGCAGCTCCACGAGTTCAAGCCCGACGTGATCACGCTCGATGTCCGGATGCCGGAGATGGACGGGCTCGCCTGCCTGGACCGGATCATGCTGGAACGACCCTGCCCGGTCATCATGGTCTCGTCCCTGACGGCGGCCGGTGCGGCGGAAACCCTGGAGTCGATCGGCCTGGGCGCCGTCGATTTCGTCGCCAAGCCCGGTCGGGCGATCTCGCTGGAGATCGATGCGCTGGCCCCGATCCTGATCGAGAAGGCGCGCGCCGCCTCCAAGGCGCGGCTGCGGCGGTCCCATCGGCTGACGGAACGGGTGCGTGCCCGGATCGGCGAACATCTGCGGCAGCCGCCCTCGCTTCCCATCGTGCCCGTTCCATCGATCGTCGAGCCACCGACCGGCCTCGCCGGCGACCTCGCGGGCTGCCTGCTGGTCGGCACCTCGACCGGCGGTCCGCCGGCGCTCGACGCCCTGCTGTCGCCCCTGCCCGAAAATTTCCCGTGGCCGGTTGTCGTGATCCAGCACATGCCGGCGTCCTTCACCGGACCGCTGGCCCAGCGGCTGAACGGCTTGTGTGCGCTCGACGTCCTGGAGGTCGTGCGCCCGACCCCCCTCGTCGCCGGTCGGGTCTATGTCGCCCGCGGCGACAGCGACCTGATCGTCAGCCGCCGGCCCGCCGGCCTCATCGTGCAGCCGGTCCCGTCTTCCGCGGAATTTCATTGGCATCCGAGCGTCGACCGCCTGGTCGACAGCGCCATCGACCATATCGGCGCCCGGCGCCTGGTCGGCGTGCTGATGACCGGCATGGGCGACGATGGCGCGGCCGCGATGACCCGCGTGCGCAACCAGGGCGGCCGCACCATCGCCGAGGCGGAAGAGACCGCCGTGATCTGGGGCATGCCCGGGTCCCTGGTCAGAGCGGGGGGTGCCGAATTCGTGGTGCCGCTCGAGGAGATCGCGGATCGCGTCATCGCACTCGCTAGGCATCCATGACCCGGCCGCCACGGCAGGCGCCGTCAGCCTCGACGACCCTCGGCACCGAGGACCTGCAGCGCTTCTCCGACTTTCTCTACCGGCGCACCGGCATGCTGTTCGGCGAGAGCAAGCGCTATTACATCGACCGCCGCGTCAGCGAACGCCAGGCGGCGACCGGCATGCGCAACTTCAGCGACTATTTCGCGAAGCTGCGCAGCGAGACCGACGAACTCGAACTGCTGATCAACGCCTTCACCGTCAACGAGACGTATTTCTATCGCGAGGAGCACCAGCTGCGCTGCCTGTCCAGCGCGCTGCTGCCGGCCCTGGTCGCGGACAAGAAGCCCGGCGACAGGATCCGCATCTGGTCCAATCCCTGCTCGACCGGCGAGGAGCCGTTTTCGATCGCCATCTGGCTGCTCGAGAACTGGCCGCTGGTCGATGCGTACAATATCGAAATCATCGGGTCGGACATCGATACCCACGCGCTGGAGGATGCGCGCGTCGGCGACTATGACGAACGGGCGCTGTCCCGCATGCCGGCCGACGTGGTCGATCGCTATTTCGAGCCGCGGCAGAACGGCACGCGCCGGATCATCCAGGATATCCAGGAGTCCGTGAGCTTCTCGCCGGTCAACCTGATCGACGCCGCGTCGATGACGCAGCATGGTCTGTTCGACGTCGTGTTCTGTCGCAACGTGCTGATCTATTTCGACGACGAGTCCCGGCTGGCGGCATCGCACAACCTGCGCGAACGCCTGCGTCCCGGCGGCTTCATCTGCCTGGGCCACAGCGAGTCGATGACCCGGATCAGCGACCGGTTCGACACGCGCCGGTTCGAGGACGCGATCGTCTACCAGCGGCCGGTCGAGAGCTGATGGAGAACCTGAACGATCAATTCCTGGCCGAAGGGCGCGAGTTGGTTCAGTCGGCCGGCGACGACCTGGTGGCCCTTGCCGCCCGCCCCGACGATCCCGATCGGATCGATGCGGTGTTCCGGGCCGTCCATACGCTCAAGGGCTCGACCGGCCTGTTCGACCTGCGGCCGTTCGGCGACATGCTGCATGTGGCCGAAGACCTGCTGGGCGCGCTCCGCAGGAAGGCCATCGTCCCCGACGCCGGCATCATCGACCTGCTGGTGGACTGCATCGATCAGGCCAGCCGATGGCTCGATGCATTCGACGCCGCGGGATCGCTGCCGGCGGATGCGGCGCAGGTCGGCCGACGGCTGCAGGACGACATTCGCCGGCTGATGGACCCGACCGCGCCGGACGAACCCGCCCGGACAGAGGCGACGGCGGTCGACCGATCGTGGGTCGATGCGATCCTCGATGCGCATCCCGCCATCCCCCAGGGCGACCTGGTCGCCGTTCGCTATGCCCCGCGCGAGGATTGCTTCTTCACGGGCGACGACCCCCTCGCCCTTGTGAAGGCAATTCCCGGCCTCTGCGCCCTGTCGATCGGCGCCCGGCAGCCTTGGGGCGCGCTCGACGAGTTCGATCCGTTTCGCTGCAACCTGGTGTTCGACGCGGTGTCGACCGCCCCGCGCGCCGACGTACAGGCCGCTCTGCGCCTGGTGTTCGATCAGATCGATCTCGTCGAGATCGACAACTCCCGGGAGCGGCACCAGGCAGCAAGCACGGCGACGCGCGAGGTGTCAGCCCGGACGTTGCGAGTCGAGGTCGACAGCATCGACGCGCTCGGTGCCATCGCCGACGACATCGTGATCGCGAACAACGCGCTCGCCCATCTGGCGGCCCAGGCCCGCGGCGGCACGGCGGGCGCCGTGCTGGTCCAGGGCATCCTCGCCAACCAGCTCACGCTCGACCGGCTGGTCGGCAGCCTGCATCGGGCGGTCACCCGCATCCGGCTCATGCCGCTATCGTCGCTGTTCCAACGCTTCCCGCGCCTGCTGCGCGAGATCGGCGCGAAACTGGGCAAGGACGTGGCCCTGGTCATCGACGGCGAGACGATCGAGGTCGACAAATCCCTGGTCGACGGGCTGTTCGAACCGTTGTTGCACCTGCTGCGCAATGCGGCCGATCATGGCATCGAGCCGGCGGCGGACCGGTCCAAGGCAGGAAAGCCGCCGCGCGGGTCGATCAGCCTCAGCGCGCGACGCGTGGCCGACCAGGTCGTGATCGACATCACGGATGACGGCAAGGGCATCGATCCAGCGCAGATCCGGCAGACGGCGCGTGCGCGCGCGCTGATGCCCGACGAAGCGCTGGCGGCCCTGTCCGATCAGGAGACGATCGATCTGATCTTCACGCCGGGCTTCTCCACCGCGGAAACCGTCACCGATCTGTCCGGGCGCGGCGTCGGCATGGACTCGGTGCGGACGGCGGCCTTGCGGCTGGGCGGCCGGATCGCGCTGTCGAGCGTGCCGGGATCCGGAACCTCCGTTCGCCTGGCGCTGCCGGTGTCGGTCGTGTTGTCCAACGTGATCGTCGTCGCCTGCGCCGGCGAGCAGTACGGCGTGCCGATGGACGCGGTCGTCGAGACGATCCGCATCCCGCCCGACCGGGTGGTGCCGGTCCGCAACGGGCGCGCCTTCGTGCTTCGAGATACCGTGGTGCCGCTTCTCGACCTGTCGATCCTGCTGGGGTTGGGGCTGGATCAGGCCGCCCCCGGGGCCGATCTGAGGCTGCTGGTCATCCGTCGGACGAATGGCCTGGTCGCGGTCGTGGTCGACGAGTTCACCGATCGCCTGAACCTGCTGCTGCGACCGATGAGCGGCCTCCTGACCGGCACGCCCGGGCTCGCCGGCACAGCGGTGCTGGGCGACGGGCGCGTGCTGATGGTGCTCGACCTGCCGGAGCTGATCGCATGACCGTGCGGCTCGATGGCACTCTCATCCGCCTGGAAGGCCGCTGCCATGTCGAGGACGCCGAACCTCTGTTCGTGCTATTGCTGGCCGTACCTGGGCGGCCGGTCGACTGGTCCGGCGCCGAGACGCTGCACACCGCTGTCGTTCAAGTGCTCGTCGCCTTCGGCGCCCCGGTGCTGGGCGACAACCGGGATGACTTCATTCGCCGATGGATCGCGCCGACCCTGACGAGAGTACGGGCCGACACTTAAGAAACGCACTTTTCGGCAGAGATGTCGGCACCATATGGTGCGTCCGCACGGATCGTTGCCGCGCTTTGCGGGTTGCCGCAGGGAGAGTTGAATGGGTACGACCATCATGATCGTCGACGACAGCAGGCTTGCGCGAATCGTGCTGAGCAAGGCGATCGCGACCCTGCAACCGGAATGGACGCAGGTCGAGGCCGGCAGTACGGACGACGCTCTGGCGATCGTCGATCGCCAGAGCGTCGATGTCGCCGTGTTCGACTACAACATGCCGGGCCGAGACGGCTTGTCCCTGGCGGGCGAGCTGCGCGAGCGATTTCCGGTGATGCCGTTGGCCATCGTCACGGCCAACGTCCAGGACGAGGTGATCGCGGGCGCGCGGGCGGTGAATGCAACCTTCGTCAGCAAACCGATCAACGAAGAAACCCTGCGCGGCTTCCTGTCCGGCGCGGCCCTGAGACTGCGGTCGGCTGGGAAATGATCGAGCTGGAAGGGCTGGAACGCGACGCCCTGATCGAGTTGGTCAACATCGGCGTCAGCCGGGCGGCGGTCGGCCTGCGCAAGATGGTCGGGGAACAGGTGACCCTCTCGGTCCCGTCGCTCGACCTCATGACGCGCGCCGCCGCGACGAAGTTGATCCGCGAGCGGGAGAACATGGATCTGGTCGCGGTCAGCCAGGATTTTGAGGGCGTCTTCTCGGGCCGCGCCCTGCTGATCTTTCCACTGGACAGCGGCCAGTCGCTGGTCCGCGTGGTTGCCAGCGACGTGATCGGCGACGGCGAGATCGACCTGATCGAGGAAGAGACGCTGGCCGAAACCGGCAATATCGTGCTGAACCAGTGCATTGGTTCGATGGCCAACATGCTTCAGCAACGGCTGACCCTCTCGCTGCCGCAGATCATCCGCGGCAATGGGCAATCGCTGTTCGAACAGAGCGCGACGGCGGATGACGGCGTGGTGCTGTTCCTCTACATCAATTTCGCGATCGACGTACGGGACGTCCGAGGCTACATCGCCATGCTGATGGACCTGCCGTCGCTTGCGGTGCTGAAGCGCCTGGTCAACGACTTCATCACGCGCATCGTCGGCCCGGAAGTATCGGGAGCGGCCTGACGAATTGGGAAAGCACTTTTCGGCAAGGTCGGCCGCATCATAAGGTGCCGTTGCTGGGGATCTTTGTCGACGTCCGCGGATTACAGTTGGGAGAGGTTAATGGGAGCGACCATTTTGATCGTCGACGACAGCAAGCTCGCACGGATCGTGATGGGCAAGGCGATCACGGCCCTGCAGCCGGAATGGACGCGCGTGGAAGCCGGCAACGCCGACGAGGCGCTGGCGATCGTCGACAGACAGGCCGTCGACGTCGCCGTGCTCGATTTCAACATGCCGGGCCTCGACGGACTGGCCCTGGCGGCAGAATTGCGCCGGCGTTTCCCGGCCATGTCGATCGCCGTCGCAACGGCAAACGTCCAGGACGAAGTTGTCGCCGGCGCCCGCGCCGTGAATGCGACCTTCATCAGCAAGCCGGTGACCGAGGACGGCATGCGCGGCTTTCTCTCCGGCGCCGCGCTGAGATTGCGGTCGGCGGGGCAATGACCGAGCAGATCATCTTCCTCGAGGATCTCGAACGCGATGCGCTGACCGAACTGGTCAATATCGGCGTGAGCCGATCGGCGGTCAGTTTGCGGAAAATGGTCGGCGAGCAGGTGATCCTGTCGGTTCCGTCGCTGGAGCTCATGACGCGGACGGCGGCGGCCAAGCTGATCCGCGAACAGGAAAACGAGGACCTGGTCGCGGTTTGCCAGGATTTCGAAGGCGCGTTTTCCGGGCGCGCCCTGCTGATCTTTCCGGAGGACAGCAGCCTGGCGCTGGCCCATGCGGTCGCGGGCGGACCGCTGCTCGGCGACGAGGCGCACCTGATGGAAGACGAGGCCCTGGCCGAAACCGGGAACGTCGTGCTCAACGGCTGCCTCGCCTCGATGGCCAACATGCTGAAGCGCCGCCTGACGCTCTCATTGCCCATGGTGCTGCGCGGCAACGGAAAGCTGCTGTTCGAGGCGACGGAGGTGGAGGCGGACCGACGGGTCGTCTTGTTCCTCTACATCAATTTTGCGATCAACGACCGGGATGTTCGAGGCTATATCGCCATGCTCATGGACCTGCCGTCCCTCGGAATTCTCAAGGGACTGGTCAATGATTTCATCGCGCGGGTTGTTGGACCTGACGAACCGGGAGTAGTGTGACCCTTGAGGATATAATCGTTTGACTTCATCCCATGACGATCGGCGAACAATCATCTTGCATCGTGGCTGAGACGGCCCAGCCGGTGCTCGACCGTCTGCGTTCGATGGGTGGGCCATTGTTCGACGCGATCGCGCAGTCGGGCATGGCGGTGGTCGTGAGCGGCCCGTTCGTCCAGGATTGCCCGATCGTCTATGTCAATGACGCCTTTCGTCGATTGACCGGTTATACGGCCGACGAGGCCATCGGCCGGAACTGCCGGTTCCTGCAGGGGGCGGACACCGACCCCGACGCGGTCGCGCGGATCCGCCAGGCCCTCGAAACCGGGACGGAAATCAGCGTCGACCTGCTGAACCGGCGCAAGGACGGCACGCCGTTCTGGAACCGGCTGCACGTGGCGCCCGTCCGCGATGCCGACGATGTCGTTCAATTCTTCCTGTCGACCCAGGTCGATATTTCCAGCGAGCGGGCCGCCGATACGGTTCGCGAGCAGCTGTCCGCCAGCCGTCGGGAGCTGGCCGGACTTCAGGACAGGCTGCGGATCGTGCGCACGGTCCAGGGCGTGGCCGGCGCGTGGGAATGGGATATTCCGGCCGATCGCCTATACGGCGATGCCCGGTTTGCGAGCCTCTGCTGCCTCGATCCGGCAGCGGCCGCCGCCGGCTTGCCGACGACCGCGTTCTTCGACGCCATTCATCCCGGCGACCGCGCCCGGGTGCGGATCGCCATCGCGGGCATCGTGAACGGTGCCGAGGTCTTCGCGAAGGACTACCGGATCGTCGCACCGGACGGCGCCGTCGCCTGGATCTCGGCACGCGGACGAACGCACCTGAACGATCAGGACGAGCCGGTACGCTTCTCCGGCGTGCTGTCCGACATCACCCAGCAGCGCCGGGTCGAGGATCGGCTGCGCGTGGCGCAGACCGCGGGCGGGGTCGGCACGTTCGAATATCTGGGCGGGCTCGGCACGGCCGACGTGTCGGGGCAATTCTGCAAGCTGCTGGGCCTGCGCGAAACCGATACTCTGCCGGTTCGGACGATCAATTCGGTCGTCCATCCCGACGACCCGCCCATCATCGACAACCTGTCGGACCGGCTGGTCGGCCCCTCGTTCCGCGAGTTCCGGATCATTCGCGCCGACACCGGCGAAACGCGCTGGATGGCGCGCCGGGGCGAGAGTGCCCGGGACGGCGAGACGTCGAAGGTCCATTTCGTCGGCGTGATCTATGACGTCACGGCCTCGAAACTGGCCGAGGAGCGCCTGCGCGACCTGGCCGACACGCTGGAGGAACGCGTCCGGGAACGCACTCGGGAACGCGACCGTGTCTGGACCCTGTCCCAGGATCTGTTCAATGTCTGCGACTTCGACGGCATCCAGCGTGCGGTCAATCCGGCGTGGCGGACGGTGCTGGGCTATGGCGACGCCGAACTGGTTGGCTCGCGTCTCGACGCATTGATCCATCCGGAGGATCTGGCGGCGGCATCGGAGCATTTCGCGGCACTGACCCACATGAAGGCCTCGCGCGATTTCGACTGCCGCCTGCGTCACCGGAACGGCACCTATCGCTGGATCAATTGGACGGCGATCCCGGAAGGCGACGTGTTCTACAGCATCGGCCGCGACATCACCCATCGCAAGCAGCTGGAAGACCTGCTGCGGCAGAGCCAGAAGATGGAGGCCGTGGGACAGCTGACCGGCGGCCTCGCCCATGATTTCAACAACATGCTGATGGGCATCATGGGCGGCATGGAGATCATGCGCCGCCGGATCGCGGACGGAAAGACCCACGACCTCGGCCGCCTGATCGAAATGGCGCTGTCCTCGGCAGAGCGCGCGGCGGCCCTCACCCATCGGCTGCTCGCCTTTTCCCGCCGCCAGTCGCTGGACAGCCGCGCCCTCGACGTCAACGGCCTGGTGACCTCGATCGAGGACCTGCTGCGCCGGACGTTGGGCGAGCGCGTCGCCATCGCGCTCGACCTGGCGGAGGATGCCTGGACCGCAATCGGCGATACCAACCAGCTGGAAAGCGCGATCCTGAACCTGGCGATCAACGCCCGGGACGCGATGCCCGACGGCGGACGCCTGACGATCGGCACGGTCAACGTCCGGCTGGTCCAGGATACCACCGGCGATCACGGCGAGTTGGCGCCGGGTGACTATATCAAGATCACCGTCGCCGACACCGGCATGGGCATGGCGCCCGAGGTGGTTCGCCGGGCGTTCGAGCCGTTCTACACGACGAAGCCGATCGGCCAGGGCACCGGCCTGGGCCTGTCGATGGTCTATGGCTTCGCCCAGCAGTCGAACGGCCATGTCGCGATCGACAGCCGGCTCGGGATCGGCACGACGATCTCGCTCTACCTGCCGCGCTTCAAGGCCGTACTGGAGGAGCCAGGATCTGAAGAGCTGACCGAATCGCCGCGCGGCGACGGCGAAACGGTGCTGGTCATCGAGGATGACGAGATCGTCCGCGAACTCGTCATCGAGGTGCTGGACGAGCTGGGCTATGCCGCGGTCGAAGCCCGGAACGGCGACGAGGCCATCGCCATCCTCAAATCCTCGCAGAGCCTCGACCTCATGGTCAGCGACGCCGGGCTGCCCGGGCTCAACGGCCGGCAGATCGCCTCGATCGCCCGCGAACACCGCCCCGGCCTGCAGATCCTGTTCATGACCGGCTATGCCGCCGACGCGGTCGATCGCCCGAACTTTCTGGGGCCCGGCATGGACCTGATCCTGAAGCCGTTCTCGGTCGATGCGATCGCGGTCCGCATCCGCAGCATCATCGAGCGGCGCTGACGCCGGCGCTCGATCTCCACGATGAGAGGATTGACGCGAATGATCGAGGCGAACCGAACCGGCCTGCTGATCGACGGCGTCTGGCGCGAGGCGTCGGGCGGGACAATTCCAGTGATCGACCCGAGCGACGGCCAGATCAAGGGCCAGATCGGCCGGGCCACCAAGGAAGACGTCGACCTGGCGGTCCAGGCGGCCCGACGGTCACTGAAGGGCGACTGGGGTAACCTCGCGGCGGTCGACCGGGGCCGCCTGCTGACCCGGCTCGGCACCGCCGTGCTCGATCATTTCGACCAGTTGGCCGCGGCGGAAGCGCTCGACACCGGCAAGCCGACGCGGCAGGCGCGCGCCGACATTACCGCGCTCGCGCGCTATTTCGAATTCTACGGCGGGGCTGCCGACAAGGTGCATGGCGAGACGCTGCCCTACCTGCGCGGCTATACGGTCATGACCTTGCGCGAGCCGTTCGGCGTGACCGGCCACATCATCCCGTGGAATTACCCGGTGCAGATCTTCGGCCGCTCGGTCGCGGCGGCGCTGGCCATGGGCAATGCCGCCGTGGTGAAGCCGGCCGAGGAAGCGAGCCTGACCGCGCTCATCATCGGCCAGCTGGCGCTCGACGTCGGGTTTCCGCCAGGCGCGCTCAACATCGTGCCGGGCTATGGCGAGGAGGCGGGTGCGGCCCTGACCGGCCATCCGGACATCGACCATATCTCGTTCACCGGCTCGCCCGAGGTCGGCACCCTGGTGCAGCAGGCGGCGGCGCGCCACCATCGGCCGGTCACCCTGGAGCTGGGCGGCAAGTCGGCCCAGCTCGTGTTCGATGACGCGGATCTGGCGGCAGCCCTGCCCGTGGTGGTCAGCGCCATCATCCAGAATGCCGGCCAGACCTGCTCCGCCGGGTCGCGCGTGCTGGTCCAGGACGGCATCTACGACCGGTTCGTCGGCGCGCTCGCGGATCGGTTCGCCATCCTGCAGGTCGGCTCCAGCGCCCAGGACCTCGACGTCGGTCCGGTCATCAACCCGAAGCAGCAGCAGCGCGTCGATGCCTACATCGAGCGGGCCCGCGCCGACGGACTGCAGATCCTGGCCCAGGGCCGGATCTCGCCGGGGGCGCCGGCCGGCGGGTTCTATGTCAAGCCCACCCTGATCGGCGACGTGCCGCCCGACCATGCGCTGGCGCAGGAGGAAGTGTTCGGCCCCGTGCTGACCGTCATCCGCTTTCGCGACGAGGCGGATGCGCTGCGCATCGCCAACGGCACGCCCTATGGCCTGGTCGCCGGCGCCTGGACGCGAGATGGCGGACGGCAGTTGCGCCTGGCCCGCGCCCTCGAGGCCGGGCAGGTGTTCATCAACAATTATGGTGCCGGCGGCGGCGTCGAACTGCCGTTCGGCGGCGTCAAGCACTCCGGCCACGGGCGCGAGAAGGGCTTCGAGGCGCTGTTCCATTTCAGCACGATCAAGACCGTCGCGATCCGGCACGAGTAGGCTCGGGATCGACATCCCGTTCCGACCCTTTCCAGCGCCAGAATTCGACCGTCCGGCCCCGCCGGAACCCCGTCCGCACCCAGCCACCGCTAAACATGTGCACGCGAACGATTCGCGGTAGCCGGCTCTGTGCCGGAACGCCCCGAGCCGGGCATTTCCCGGCCGCAACGGTGACGTCGGCGAAAGAAACGCATGAATCTGAGGTGTAACTAAACCGTAAAGAAACTCGATCCCGAGCAAATCCGCAAGAATCGGGCCTCGCCGACAAACTTACTGATAGACCTTTAAAAATTTTGGTTTGCCGCCGTTCGTGGCCTGTCCTCAGACTTGATCGAAGCGGGGATTCCCGCGGCCTTTTCCCTTGG
>NZ_DASZBY010000033.1:0-6026 GCF_035943795.1 Aliidongia sp.
TGCCAGGCCTTGCCGCTGCGCGCGATCCCGATCGCGCGTGCGGCGCCTTCGGCTTCCTCAGCCGCGACATAGGCGTCGACCAGCAGCTCGGCCGCCCGGTTCGTCAGGAAGGTCGCCCGCTGCTCGATGGGCGCCAGCCAATAGCCGCCTTCCGTCTGGGCCCGGAGCAGATGCTCCTCGGCCCGGCCGGCGTCGTTCATTGCCGCCTCGGTCTGTTGGCACAGATCGATCGCCCGCTTCACCGGCGCCTCCAGGAGGCGGTCGAGGATCGCGTCGCGGTCCGACTCGGCGGTCGCCGGGAGTAGGTCGCGCAGATATTCAGCCGTTATCAGATCGGCCCCCGGACGCGCGGCAAAAGGATCGCACTCGATCTGAAAGCCGTCGAGCACGTTCAGGATCTCGCGCGGATCGGGCGCCAGGTCGCGCATCAACTCCAGGCTCGGCTTGACCCGGCGCTCGACCGGGAACCGGATGACATTCGTCGTGCCGCGAAGCATCTCGATTGGCATCATCGACCTCCTTCAATCTCCGTCGAAACTAACCCGGAAGAAATGGCAGCGCAAACCAAACCATTGCGGATGAACGGTGATCGCACTTGCCGGCTCCGCGCGAAGGACTTGGCGGTTGGTACGCCGCGGCGATTGGCGGATCGGGTTCGTCGCCGCTGGGAAGTCCTGCCGCAAGTCAATCGTCCGGAGGCTACGAAACACCCGGACGGCGATGCAAGCTGAAGCTGCTCCTCTTCGTTGCGCCCCCCATAGGGGTGCATCCCCGTTCCGGGGTTTCGTCCTTCGCCTCCGCCGCTTGCGGCAGAACCCATCCAGCGGAGTCTATGATGAACCCGATCCTGAAGCACCTTCACCGACTTGCCCGCACCATCCGTCGCGTCCTGCGCCGCCTCGGGCGCCGCCACACGACCGTCGACGTCAAGCTCACCCTTGCGTTGCCGCCGTTCCTCAAAGTCGAACTCGACCTCAAGAACGAGGCGCCGAAGCCGGCCAACGACCGGCCCGCGAAGCAGAGCGCTTGAGCATGTCCTCCCGGCACCCGGCCTTCGCCGGGAGCCGGGCCAAGCTTCGCGCGGGAACGATCCGCGCCGAACTGGCTGTGCTCGGTGACTACCGGGCCGCATGGCCAAGGATCGAACCGCCCGCCGATCAATGGAAGCGCCTTGGATCCGGAAGATCGAACTCGCCGATATCCACGCCGACGGCTTTCAGGTCGAACCGGCGCAGCGTCCCAAGCTCGGCCGGCGACGCCCCGTCGCGCAGGCCGTAGGGACCGAGCGCGTCCAGCTCGAACGGCACCTCCGGCAGCGCCCAGGCGACCGCCTGCCGCAAATCCTGGCCATGGTGGAGCACGGCCTCGCGATCGAACGCCCGCAGATCGTCGCGCAGGTCTTCAGGCACCGGCAGATGCCCCATCGCGCAATCGCTGCGCCGCGTCAGCACGATCCCCAGCAACCCTTTCGCACTCCAGGCGACCGTCGCCACGATCCGGTCGAGCACAGGGTCGACCGGCCATTTGATCCTCAGCGCCATTTCTTCCGTCCCGTCGTTACCTGCTCGGCATGGGCCTCGCGCCGCGCCGCCGTTCCGGCCGCCGCCGCGCACAGCCGGAGCCATCCCGTTTCAAGGGAGAGCGGGGCGACCGGCGGGTCGATGGACGCCGTCAGCACCGCGCCGAGCTCGGCGAGCGGCACGACCAGGTCGCCGATCGCGCCCAGAAACCGCGCCGGGCCGGCGGCGACCACATGGCCGCGCAGCGCCACGGCTGGGTCGGCGACGACATGGGCGACTGCGAGCAGATGCCGGTCGTTCTGGCGCAGCGGATTGCGCAGCCGGTAGAGCAGGCCGCCGGTCTCGCCTTGTTGCGTCCAATGTCGGCCATCGGGACGGCCGGTGATGAGCCCCGAGAAATTCTTGGTCTCGAGCACCACGATCGCGTCGTCGACCAGTACCAGATGGTCGATCTGGGTCAGGCCCTGTCCGTCCTCGAGCACGACGTCGTGTAGCGCCGGCAACCCGAGGCGCTCGAGCACGGCCGCCGTCGCCGCCTCGCCCCGATGGCCGAGGATGCTCGCTTCCAACTCCCGGAGCGGGGCCACGCGCCGGCGATGCGCCGTTGCGGCCGCGTGTGTCAGGAGGATGCGCAAGACCATGGCGACCGACCCGGACTACGCAGTCATGGCGGCGTCGGTACCCTGCCGCGCCGCCTGGAGACCGGGGCCGGTGATCATCAAGCCCACCTCACGCCGGAAGCGCTCGTCGCGGCGGTCCTGCGACTCACCCGCCGGCCCGCACAAATCATGGGTGACGATCGGCGCGCGCGGCAGCGCTTCCCGCATCAGCTGGTGGGTGCGGCGCTTCCGCTCGCGATAGTCCGCATCGACGTAGCCCATCGTCTCGACGATGACGACGGCGCGGCCGTCGCCCGGCACCGGCCGGGCGCGCAGCACGAAATCCGGCAGGCAGGGCGGCCGGGACGATGCGGCGTCGCCATCTGGCGGCCGCCCCAGGTCGAGCAGCGGTTTGTCGACCGCGACCCGGATGCCTCGCTTGCGCAGCAGCCAGGATTGCAGGCCGCGCAACTGCTGGAAGGTCCGGCGTTCCAGATCGCTGTCGACCAGCATCAGGTGTTGCGCGCCGGCGCAGGGATGGGCATAGGCCGACAGAACTTCGACCGGGCCGTCGGCCGCGGCGCGGCCGACCAGGCAGGCGGCGAGATAGGGCGCCCGGGCGGATCGTTCCGTCGTTGTCTCGCCCTCGGCGCGCTCGCCGAACACGGCGATGCGGCCGCGCACCGGGATCGGCGCGCCGGCGACCGGCGCGATCACGCCGGCGCCGAGTGTGGCCAGGCGCGCGATCAGGATGCCGTGGGGCCGGTTGCGGGCGAAGCGGGTCGCCGGCGCCGCCGCGATCCGCTCGACCAGCTCAGGAAGCCGGCCAGGGCTCGTGCAGAGAAACGCCGGCAGGAAGACGCCAGTGTCGAGCTCGATCCTCCGCGCCGCCTGCCACAGCGCCTTGACCTGGTCGACCAGCAGGGGCGGCCGCCAGTCGGCCGGGATGTGCTGGAAACCCGCCACCGTGACCAGGCGCACCAGTAGGCGCGCCAGGCCGGGACGGCTTGTGCCATACGAGATCGGGCGCAGGGTTTGCTCGAGGGCGACCGGCGAGGTGTCGAACGCGCGGGCCAGCCGCAGCGGCCGTTCGAGCGCCGCCGGCGTGTAGGTCTGGAGCAGTTCGCGCTGCTCGGCCGGATCGCGGAAGTAGTCGCAGGCCTCGGCATGGGCCGGCCAGTGCGCGTCCTGGTGCCGGCGGATGTGGGTTTGGGCGACCGGGACCAGGACTGGCGGGCAGGGCGCGTCGGGGCGGCAGTCGCAGGCGAACCATCGGCCAGCACCCAACTGCTGATGGCGGGCGACAACAGCCGCCGCCGCCACGCGTGCCGCGGCCTCGCCGCCATAGCGGCCGAAGGCGGCGCGCAGCAGGCGGTCCTCCTCGGGCGCGAGCGGCGCCGCACCCGAGGTCTCGCCCTTGGGACAGGAGCGCAGCATCGCGGCTCAACCGAAGCCGGGGCGACCGTTGGACATCATCGACGGTGTGCAATGGGCGTTCGGATTGCTCACGCTCGCGTAAGGCTTCAGCTTGTTCGCGGCGATCCAGCCGGGTTGGCCGTCGAGCTTCAAGATCTCGGCATAGCCATTCACCACATGAAGCGGCGCGCGGGCGATCACGATCGCCGACGCGTTCCCGCCCCAGGGCGCGTCCGACGACGGACCGGTCAGGATCGGCACCGTAACCGAATTATCCCGCAGTTGCGCCTCGGTGAGGTTCAGGTCCATGCAGGCGTAGCCGTCCAACGGCTTCACCGCCTTCAGATACTCGGCTTGGGCGTTGCCGGTCGCCGCGACCAGCAGCAGGCTCGCCATCGTCATCTTGAGTTTGTTCATCTCGATCTCTCCTCACCCGGCCAGTACGGAGGTGTAGGCCGTCGTTCCGATCTTGTTCACGATGCCCTGGCGCCACTGCCCGACCGTCGTGGTGGCGGTGATGCCGTTGGCCGCCAGGGTCGCGGGGGAGGTGCCCTGGAGGATCGAAGCCATGCTCTGGTCATCGCTGGCCTGGGCCAGCGCGCTGCCGTAGCTCGCCCCGAAATTATAGTAGCCGCGCACGTCGAGAACGGTCGGATCGGGGATGTTGGCCGCTTGGAGGCTCTGCGCCGCGTTCTTCAGATCCTGGGCCGCGGCCAGCGCTTCCGTCGCCGGGTCCATCTTCCCCGCCAGGCCCTGGGTGATGTCCGACGACAGCGACGGATCGCTCGCCAGCGCCGCGGCGAGATCGGCATTGTAGGTCGCGTTCGTCATCTGGAACGCCCCGCTGACCGAGCCGCTCCCATTTGCCGCGACGTTCTGGCAGCCGCTCTCCAGCACGCAGGTCGCGGCGATCGCCGACGCGCTGACCCCGATCGCCTGGGCGTTGTTCGCTGCTTGATCGCCCCAGGTCCGCGACAGCATCGTGCCGAGCGCCTGCCTGTCGCCACCACTTGTGCCACCGGAGCCACTCCCGGAGCCGGTTCCGGTGGACGCACTGGTCGGCGTCCCCGGCGCGATGGTGAAGGTGGGCAGGCCGGTTTCCAGATAGGTCGGGGTCACCTGTTCGGGGACGCCTTGGATGGTCTGTGGGACCGCCTGGGCGCGGGCGAGCCCGGTGGCGATAAAACCCAGGGCAAACAGGGCCGTCGACGCGGTCGGCGATAGCCGGCGCCGGCCGGCGAGGGGCGGATGCCCCATCGCCACGCGGGGCCGGCTTGAGTGAGTGGGGGTGGGCATGGAACCTCCTGAACTGTGAGGTCCCGATCGTCCCCGTCGCCTGTGCGAATGAGCGTCAAGAAATTTTGTCGCCCGGCGAATTTTTTGCTGCGGGCATTCGCGCGCGCAGAGAGGATCGTCGCGGTCGGGTCACCGAGCTTGCGGGAGAAGGTCGATGGGAGAGGAAGGGTCAGGGCCGGCGGCGATCCCGGCGGTCATCGCGCGCTGGCTATTCGACCATCAGATCCGCCAGGCAGCGCTCGCCGTCCGCCTGGACATGCCGCGCCAGTTCATGAACAATATCCTGGCGGGTCGGCGCGAACTGCCCGACGATCGCATCGCGCTCTTGCCCGATGGCCTGCGCGAACCCGTCGCCGACATCCGCGCGCGCCGGTATGAGGCGATGGCAGCGCTTGTACGACACAGTGCAGTACAAACGCGCGGCCAGATCATCGACGCCGTCAGCGGAGAGCGGGCCGCGGTTCGACCCCGTGCTTAGAGTTCTGGTCCGTTGAGCGGGCAGCGGTCCGATTGCTCCTCGTCATTCACGGCCGGCCTCGATCCAGAGATCCATGCGATCCGGCATTGGCGTCGATGAAGATCGTCTCTCGCCTATCGTAGTGACAGTATTCAGTGGTTGGCCGGTGTGAGTGTCGACCGCCTTCACGGGATCCTGTGCGTCGAGATTACCCAGGAGCAGCGCCTCGATGTCATCAGTGCCTATCGAGGATACGTCTTCGCTCGGCACCGAAATCAGGACTGCTTTGGGATCATTCCCCTTAACGGCTGGCCAATATGTCCGAACGACGTCGCAGGAACCCTGCAGTTCATACCTCTTGCCGGTGGAAAGATTTGACATATCGGACCTTTGTGATGCTTCGAACGATGCCCGCCGTAAGAGCGGGCGGCACGACGATAATCCTGGGCATGCCGCACGTGAGCGACAAATGTGCGGCATCGTCTGCCATGTCCTGGTTCCGCGCCGCTGCACCAGGACGAGGGGCACCCCCGTTCGGTCGTCCCCCTCCCCCGCGCGAAGCGCGGGGTCCCCCTCCCGGCCCAAGGTTCCCAGAAGGCGTTGGTCATGGTCCTCACCGCCCAGGCATCACGAATGAATTGGGATCGCCGAAAACGGGACGAGGCTTCGCGTCATGCCAGCCCGGACTTGTCCGCCAATGCCATAATAATGCCCCGGCTAAAAACCCATATCGTCACG